>SKNP01000517.1 GCA_007120485.1 Nitriliruptoraceae bacterium | reverse complement strand
TTCGTGATCGCGTGCGTCGCGCGGGCGGTCGCTGAGCAGCCGCAGGTGCAGGCGTTCCGCCGGGGACGCCGGCTGCTGATCTTCGAGCAGGTGGACGTCTCCACCATGGTGGAGGTCGTCCTCGACGAGGAACGGGTCCCGTTGCCGTACGTGATCCGGGATGCCGGCAACCTGTCTGTGCCGGAACTGCACCGGACGTTGCGAGCGGTCCAGGGCGATCCGGGGCGGCACATCGCCGACAACCGCCGGCAGGTCGGTCGGCTGGTGCGACTCCCCCGCCCCCTGCGCTGGCTGCTCTGGCAGGTGTTGGCCCGTTCACCTCGCCTGTGGCGACGTCATGGGGGCACGGTGACCGTGACGTCGGTCGGGATGTTCGGCAGCGGCCGCGCCTGGGGGCACGGGCTGGCGTGCTACCCGGTGACGGTCACGGTCGGTGGCATCAGCGAGCAACTGCAGCTCGTCGACGGGCGGCCCGAGGTGCATGAGCACCTGCACCTGACGGTCAGCCTGGATCACGACGTCGTCGACGGTGGGCCGGCCGCACGGTTCCTGAGCCGCCTCCGCGAGCTGCTCGAGACCGGCCATGGGCTCGAGGAGGGCGCAACGGGCGCGATCGACCTCGCGGCGTCCCCCGCAGGGTGACCGGCCGTCCGACCAGCCGTCCGACCACCTGAAACCAGTTGCAGTCTGCAAGCAACTTCCGTACGGTCGAGGCATGAGCGGCGACCCCGATACCTACAACGACCTCGAGCGTGCGCTGACCCGTTTGGTCCGGCGTGCGTTCCTGCCGACCGCCGGTGAGGCGACCCGCCGCGCGGCCGGCATCAACCTCGAGCGGGCGACCTACGTCACGCTCGTTCGCATCAGCGACCTCGACGGTGGCCGCCTCTCGGACATCGCCGCTGCGCTCGGCGTCGAGGCATCGACCGCCAGCCGTCACGTCAAGCGGCTGGTCGATGCCGGCTACGTGGAGGTCACCACCGATCCGGACGATGGGCGCGCTCGCCGCTATACCCCGACCAAGGCCGGCCGAGATGCCCTGGCGCGGGTCCGCAAGGCCCGCCGGGCCCATCTCGGCCGGGCGCTCGGCGACTGGGCCGAGCAGGACGTCGCGGCCCTCGCCCGCGGTCTCGACCACCTCGTCGACGCCCTCGAGGCGGACGAGCGGACCCGAGCGTGAGCGCGGCCGACGAGAGCGCCGGGTCGCAACCGATGTCCCACCGGGAGATCCTGGTGGTACTGGCCGGCCTGCTGACCGGCATGTTCCTGGTCGCGCTGAGCCAGACCAGCATCACCACGGCGCTGCCGACCATCGCGGGTGAGCTCGGCGGGGTGGACCTGGTCGCCTGGATCGTGACCGCCTACCTGCTCGCGGCGACCGCCGCCACACCGCTGTTCGGTCGGATCTCGGACGTCTACGGCCGCGACCGCGTCTTCAAGCTCGCCCTGCTGATCTTCCTGGCTGGATCGGTGCTCGCCGCGTTGGCCCCCACGATGGTGTGGCTCATCGCCGCGCGTGCCGTCCAGGGGGTCGGCGGCGGCGGCGCCATGGTCCTGACGATGACCATCATCGGCGACATCCTCTCCCCCCGGGAGCGGGGGCGCTACCAGGGCTACCTCGGTGCGGTCTTCGGGGTCGCCGCGGTCTCCGGACCCCTGGTCGGCGGGTTCCTGGTCGACCAGCTCGACTGGCGTTGGGTGTTCTGGATGAACGTGCCGCTCGGGGCGGCTGCGCTCCTCGTGACCAACAAGGTGCTGCACCTGCCACCGCGACGGGTCCAGCAGCGCATCGATTACCTCGGGGCGCTGCTGCTGGTGGTCGGTGTCTCCGCGCTGCTGCTCGGTTCCGCCTGGGGCGGGAACCAGTACGCGTGGTCCTCCCCCGTGATCATCTCCCTCGGGGTGACCGGCGTCGTCCTCAGCGCGCTGTTCGTCCTGCGCCAGCGCACCACCGAGCATCCGATCATCCCGCTGCGGCTGTTCTCCTCGCGCACCTTCAGCCTGGTGGCGTCCGGCGCCTTCGTCGTCGGTGCCCTGATGTTCACCGCCATGGTCTTCCTCCCGGTCTTCCTGCAGCTGGTGACCGGCGCGACCGCGACCGAGGCTGGCCTGCTGATGGGGCCGTTGATGGCCGGGCTGATCCTGGCCTCGGTCGTCACCGGTCGCCTCATCACCCGGACCGGTCGGTACAAGCGCTACCCCATCGCCGGCACGGCGCTCAGCGGTCTGGCGTTCACGCTGCTCGCGACGATGGACGTCGACACGACCCGCCTACAGGCGGGGGCGTTCATGGCCCTGCTGGGGATCGGGCTCGGCATGGTCATGCAGAACCTCATCCTGGTAGCCCAGAACGACGCGCCCGCCGCCGATCTGGGGATCGTCACCGCCACGGTGAACTTCACCCGCACCCTCGGCGGGTCGATCGGGACGGCGGTCTTCGGTGCCGTCATGGCGTCCGGACTCACCTCGCGACTGCGTCGGACCCTGCCCGAAGGCGCTGACGTCGACCCGGCCGCGGTCCAGGGCACGCCCCAGGCGATCCTCTCGATGGAGTCCGACATCCGGGATGCCGTCGTCGCGGCCTTCTCCGGGTCGGTATCCACCGTGTTCGTCGCCAGCGTCCCGCTCGCCGCGATCGCGTTCGTGCTGATGCTGCTCATCCCGGAACACCCGCTGCGGGAGACCGCACACGTCGGGTCGGCACGGACCGACGTCCCCGGCAGCGGGGTCGCCGGCACCGCGGTCGCACACACCGGCGTGACCCCACGGCGACGCGGTCGCCGACGCTGGGGCTGGCGCACTCCAGCACGTCGCGAGCGATGACCGTGCTTCGGGCCGCTTGCCGACCGCCGGTCCTGCCCGACCGGTGGGCCGATGCCGGGGCTGCCGTCCGCCGGTCCTGCCCGACCGGTGGGCCGGTGCCGGGGCTGCCGACCGCCGGTCCTGCCCGACCGGTGGGCCGGTGCCGGGGCTGCCGGCCGCCGGCCCTGACGGTCGATCGCCTCTTGACGCCGCTGCGTGGAACGGTCAGCGTCGAGGGAGACGACAAGGGGTGAGCCGTGCCAGCGACCAAGCTCCATGATCTCCTCGACCGTCACGGGATCGACTACCAGACCACGACCCATCCCCGCGCGGTGACAGCGCATCGCCTCGCCGCGGCCGAAGGCATCAGCGGCGACGACGTGGCCAAGCCGGTCCTGGTCTCGATCGCCGGACAGCTGGCCATGATCGTGATCCCGGGCAGCGACCTGCTCGACGTCGAGCGCGCGAGCGAGGTCCTCGGCCACAACGAGCTCCGGCTGGCGACCGAGGACGAGTTCGCCTCCGTGTTCGACGACTGCGAGGTCGGTGCCGAACCACCGTTCGGCACCCTCTACGGGATCCCGACCTTCATGGACCAGGGCCTACGGTCGCGCCAGCGGATCGTCTGCCGGGACGGAAGCCACACGCAGACGATCACGATCACCGTGGCCGACTTCGTCCGACTCGTCGATCCGGAGATCATCGACGTCAGCATGGCACCCGCCTGACCGGGACGCGCGCTGACCGACACCGACCACCTCGGTGCGTACGGTGGTGGTCACCCGGATCGGAGCACGCTCGCTGATGTCCACCACCTCGCTGATCGGTCGGGGCGAACGTGCCCCGGACTTCGCCCTGCCACGCGGTGACCGCGAGGAGGTGACGCGGTTCTACGGGCTCGCCGGAGGGCGGCCCACCGTCCTGCTGTTCGCCGGCGACGACCATGGGATGGTGGTCGATCTGCCCGCCGACCTGACCGCCCACCACGACCACGACGTCGACGTCCACACGATCGGTCGCGCGCCGGTCGCGAACATCGACACGGCCTTCGTGGACGCCGAGGGCAAGGTGCATGAGGCCTACGGCGCGCGGGATGGCCAGCCGGTCGCGATCGTGCTCGACCCCAACCTCCGGGTCGTCGCTCACGTGGTCGTCGACGCCGTGGACACCGCGGCCGAAGCCATCAGCGAGGCGCTCACGCCCCCACAGGAGGACGACGGCGTGCCCGCCCCACGGCTGGCCCCCGTACTGTTCGTCCCCGACGCCCTGGCGCCGTCGTGGTGTGACCGGTTGATCGAGCGCTGGACCAACGAAGGGTCGGTGGAGACCGGGGTCGAGACGATCGTCGACGGTGAACGCGCGGAAGCCACCGACGTGCGACGCAAGCGACGCCGCGACCACACCGTCACCGACCAACAGCTCCTGCGGCAGCTGACCCAGCACATCGGCGCGCGGGTGTTCCCGGAACTGCAGAAGGCGTTCGCCTTCCAGGCCGGCGGCTTCGAGGGGTTCAAGATCGGGTGTTACACCGCAGAGGACCGCGGTCACTTCGAGGCCCACCGCGACAACCTCAGCGCCGGGACCGCGCATCGTAGGTTCGGCCTCACCCTCAACCTCAACGACGACTACGACGGCGGTGAGCTGCGCTTCCCCGAGTACGGGCCGAACCGGTACCGGCCCGCCGCCGGCGAGGCGCTGGTGTTCTCCGGCTCCCACCTGCACGAGGTGCTACCGGTCGAGCGCGGCCAGCGGTTCGTGCTGCTGTCGTTCCTGCTCGCACGGCGGTGACCTGACACGAGCGTTCGGCGGCCATCGGGGTCCGGGAGGTCGGACACCCTCAGGTCGACCCGCCCCGACGGACGGCGCCGTCGTTGCGGGCGAAGATCGCCAGTGACGCGACGATCGAGGCGATGATGCCGATCCCCAGCAGCGAGTAGACGATCGTGAACACCTTGGTCACGCCGCTGGAGGGCACGAGGTCCCCGAACCCGATCGTCGTGAGCGTCACGACGCTGAAGTACAGCGCATCCAACGCGCTCCACCCTTCGTTCACGGCGTAGAACAGCGTCCCGACCGCCAGGGTCACACCGGCCAGGAGCATCAGCCCTCGGGTCGCTGGATCGGCCAGTGCGCGTCCGAGCACGCGGAACAAGCGTCCGAGCGCCATCAGCGTCATCACCATGCTGCCCACTTCCGGGATGGCCGCCCGGCGGGGCCGACCTCATCGGTGTCGCTCGCCACACGACGGGGGACCAGGCGGTTGCCACGAGCCGGCGGCCACCTCGATGTCTTGACCCGCCAGAGGGAGCATCTTCACCGTGTCGATGCGTGTCAACGACGTGCCTCCGCCTTGG
>SKNP01000192.1 GCA_007120485.1 Nitriliruptoraceae bacterium | reverse complement strand
CCAGATCGCGGGCGACGTCGCCGGGACCGACCGACGGCAGCTGATCGGCATCGCCGACCAGCAGCAGGTGGCTGCCACTTTCGACCGCGGCGACCAGCCGGCTGGCCAACCAGGTGTCGCACATCGACACCTCGTCGACCACCACCAGGTCGTGGGGCAGCGGCTCCTCGCGTCCCCGTCGGAACGTGAACCCGCCATCGCCGGTGGGGCGAGCCTCCAGCAACCGGTGCACGGTGCTGGCCGACCGACCGACCAGTTCCTCCAGCCGCTTGGCGGCGCGGCCGGTGGGGGCACACAGTGCGACCTCCAGGCCGGCGGCGGTGGCTTCGCGCACCACCTCGTGGACCGTGCGGGTCTTGCCGGTCCCCGGACCACCGGTGAGCATCGACACCGGCGAGTCGAACACCGTCTGCACGGCGGCGCGTTGCCCGTCGGTGAGGTCACCCGCCAGGGTCAGACCGTCCGCGTGCGGCTGCAACCGCGACCCGGTCGCCTGCAGCAGGCGGGCGAGGTCGTCCGCCAGGTTGCGTTCCACCGCGAACGCCGGTCCCGGGGCGACGACCTCGTGGCCGTCGACCTGGTCGGCCTCGAGCGTCCCCTCCTTGAGGGCGGTGGTCACCGCGTCGGCAGCGACCAGCCGATCGACCCCGAGCAGCCGGGCGGCCGCAGCCTCCGCATCGCCACGAGGCAGGTGCTGGTGGCCATCGCGCTGGCGGGCGTCCGCCACCGCAGCGCGGGCCGCCGCCGCCAGACGTCGCGGGTCCAGCGGGTCGACGCCGAGGTGGCGTGCCAACGCATCGACGTGCGCGAACCCCAGCCGGTCGGCGGCCAGCAGGCGGTACGGATCCTCGCGCGCCAGCGTGACCGCGTCCTCACCGAACCGGGCGTGCGCCGCCCGGACCGCCGCCATCGGCCAGCGGACCGGCTCGACCAGGCGCACGAGCTGGGCGAGCGCCTGCCCAGCGGTGAACCGACGGTGCAGTTCGGCCGCGTCCTCCGGCTCCAGACCCGCCTCGGCCTCGAGCCGCTGGGGTTCGTGCTCGATCACGCGACCAGCGCCCGACCCGAACGTGGTGATGACACGGTCCCGCGCCCACGCCGGCACGCCCTCGAACTGCGGACTGGCCAGCAGGTCCCGTAGACCCGCCGCGGTGCTCGGGGTGACCTGCTCGTAGTACAGGGCGTCGAAGGTCTCGCCGTGGCGGGGATGGTCGGTCCAGCGACCGACGAGGGTGACCGCCATGCCCTCCACGAGGTCGGCGAGGGGCCCGACACAGCGAGCGCCCCCACCGATCTGCTGTTCCAGCTCGATCACGCCGAACCCGGTGGCGGGGTCGGTGTAGAGGACGCCGACCACCTCGCCGGTGAGCTGCTCGCCGGTGGCGAGCAGCCCGTCGGTCACCTGGAGCCCTCGTCCACCTCGGCATCGTCCGCCGCTTCATCCGTAGCCGACGACCCGTTCCCCGACACCGACCCGGCGTCGACGGCCGGGAGCTCGTCGGTCGGCGGGCCCTCGACACGGGCCGTCCCGACCGGCGGCTGGGGCGCCTCGTAGGTCACCATCGGCGCGCGCCGGCTCGCGAGGGTCCACCCGGCGGCGAGTCCTCCGAGGAAACCGACCCCGACCCAGCCGGCCCGACGGACGACACCTCGGCGCCGCGTGCGGCGGGAGTCGGGCATGCGGTCGGCCACGTCCTTGACGCGCTCGGACACGTCCGCACTGCGACCCACCAGCTCATCCAGGGCCTCGCTCAGCAGGCCGAGGCCTCGCACGAGCATCCGCGGGACCACCAGCAGCAACGTGCCGAGCGCCTGCACCACCTGCCAGACACCGATGCGAGCGTGCCGCACCCCCCGGCGACCCCGTTCGGTGAGGTCGTCGACGTCGACCGGGAGCTCGTCCTCCAGGTCGTGCAACCGCGACAACGCCTCGTCGCGCAGATCGCCGGCGCGGTCGCGCAGGTCGGGGTTCCTACTCACGGGGCACTCCGGATCGGGACCTCAGGTCGACGCGACCGTACCGGAGCCACGCCCCCGACCGTCGGTCGTTGTCCAGCGTCGCCCGTCGGTGTGCCAGCGCCGCGCTCAGCCCCGGTCGGGGACCTTCCGCGACCACCGGGCATCGGTCCGTTCCGTCAGCCGGTCGAGCAGCTCCCGCGGGTCGAGCACCTGCGACGGCGCGAGCACACCGGCCGGCCCATCGCCGCCTGCTGCCGCGAGCACGGCGTCGGCGAGCACCGCCACCGTCGCGGCGGTGAGCGCGTACGGATCGTGGCCGTAGGCCCAGGCCCGCGCGACCCCGTCCGCTCCCTCGACCTCGGCGACGCAACCCCACCTCGTCGTCCGACGGACCGCCGGCCCGAAGGCGCGACGGTCACGCTCCAGGCGACGCGCGACCATCCGGCGCGTCCGGTCGTAGCGGGCGAGGTTCGCGGCCGCCTGCAGCAGCTCCGCCCGCCACGTCGGGACGGCGAGGTAGGTGCGCACCGTCCGCAGCTCGGGAAGATGGCTCGGCACGGACCTCACCTCCCCGCCCCCGATCGCGGCCGCGTGGGACGGGCCCACCGGTCGGGGGAACCAGGCCAGCCGTCGCGCCTCGCCGGGGTGGTCGTCGGTGCGATCGCCACGCACCAGCGACTCGACCGGGTGACCCAGCGCCTCGGCCGCGCTGCGGCGCCGTCCGGCCGACGCCCGGGCCAGCGTGGCGCCCCGGTCCGGGAAGGTGTAGGCGACATGGGCCTCGGCGGGCAGTGCCACCGTCGCCGCCGCGAGCGCCACCAGCGCGTCGCCGATCGCATGCTGCAGCCCCGCACCCGGGACGAGCGCGACGTTCGCCGCCGACGCGTCGAGGTGATGGCCGTCGAACACCGCCGCGATGTGGGGTTGCTCCGGTTCGACGTCGAGCAGCGGTCGACCGGCGCGGACCGCCGCGTCGGCCAGACGGATACCGAGCCCACCGGCGGCCCCGGCGGCGTTGACGACCACGTCAGCCTCGGCGACGAGCACCGCGAGGTCCCCGGACGTGGCCGATGACGCCGGCAGTTGGCGCAGCTCCACCTCGTCACCAGCGGGGTGATCGGCCAGCCGGATGCGTGCCAGCTCGGGATCGCGGCTCGCACCCAGCACGCGGTGGCCCTCACGGTGCAGCGACTCGGCGAGCAGCTGTCCGATGGTGCCGGCGATACCGATGAGCAGGACGGTGGCCACGAGCGAGGTCTTTCGGTCGGGACCGCACAGGATGCCCGAGCGCGGGGGCGGTGGACGCACCGTCGGGGCCAGCCCTCCGCGGTCGCGGGTGCGTGACGATGTGAGGGCGGGGTGCGAGGATGCTCGGGCTCACCCACCGAACGCGAGGTCGTGGTGTCCCCTCCCCCCGTCGCCGTCACCGAGATGGCCGTGCTCGCACGCCTCCCGGCGACCGATCGGCGTTGGGTCAGCACCCTGCCCCCGGCACCCCTCGGACGCACCCTGACCGTCTCGGTCGGTCGGCCCGGGCTGCTGCCCGTCGACGCCGATGAGCTGATCACCACGGGCTACCGGGTGGTCGGCGTGGCCGGGGCACCGGGCGGTGGGCACGTGGACGTGCTGGTGCCGATGGAGCTGCGCCGCACGGACCCCGACTGGTGGGCGGATCTCGCCGAGCGGGCCGTGCGGGTGTTCGATCTGCGGATGGGACCCGTGCGGTACGTGCTGGCCGCGGAGCTCGAACTGCACGCCGGCGCCAGCTGACGCACCACCAGGCCCGCGGCCGTCAACCACCGGCGGAGCGTCCGTGATCGCGGTCCCGATCCGCGACCGCCAGCACGCGACCGGGCGGTGCGGCGCCAGCACGCGACCGGGCGGTGCGGCGTCGGCGCGTGGTCGGAGGCCGTCGCGAGCGATGGACGCTCGATCCCGCGCTCGACCCTCCGTACGCTTGCACCTGCTAGCACTAATGCGTACATTTGCAAGCACCACACCAGCAAACCCACCGGGCAGAGACCCGGCGTTCGTCCGGTGGAGGGACGGGGTTCGTGGCAGCCGACCTCAACGGTCGGGTGCCCGGCTCCCGCTCCGTCCCTCCATCCGACGGACGCCCGCTCGCTCGGATCCATCCCCCAACCTCCGGTCCCTCCCCCACCGCCCCAAGGAGTCCCTCATGGCGACCACCGCGAAGACCACCGGCAAGACCACCGCGAAGAAGACCGCCAAGCGGTCCACGGCCAAGACGAGCGGCAAGACCACCGGCAAGGCGACGGCCAAGAAGACCGCCGCGAAGAAGACCGGAGCCAAGAAGACCGCCGCGAAGCAGCCGGCCACCAAGCCGCTGCTCGAGCGTGAGCCGGTCGTGCTGCTCGAGACCGCCGGCTACGCGGTCGCTGGCGTCAGCCGCGACATCGTCCGGTTCGCCCGCCGGCTGCCCGAGCACGTCGAGACCATCCGCGACGAGGAGTCGCTCGCCAAGCTGCGCGACCGCGTGACCGCGGACGCGAAGCGCTACCTGTCCAGCTTCGAGAAGGTCGTCGACACCAAGGCCGCCGACGGCCGCGACGCCATCGACGTCGTGACCAAGGACGAGCGGGTCTCCAAGGTCCTCGACCAGACCTCCTCGACCCGGTCGCAGCTCAAGGCCGCGCTGACCTCGGTCACCAAGACCGGGACCGTCGCCGCCGAAGCCGCCGCCAAGCAGGCCGACACCGCCAAGAGCCAGGTCAAGGCCGCGGCCAGCTCGGTCACCAAGACCGGGACCGTCGCCGCCGAAGCCGCCGCCAAGCAGGCCGACACCGCCAAGAGCCAGGTCAAGGCCGCGGCCAGCTCGGTCGCCAAGACCGGGACCGCTGCGACCGAGGCCGCCGCCCCGCAAGCCGACAACGCCAAGAGCCAGGTCAAGGCGGCCGCCACCTCGACGCGCAAGAGCGCCGAGACCGTCGGCGACGCCGTCTCCGACCGCTGACGATCGGCAGCTCCAGGATCCCGCGGGCCATGCGCTGAAAGCGCGGACGACGCTCCCTCGTCGGCCCCGGGGTCCACGGATCCGCCGCTCCCTGCGGATCCGTCGCCGGCCGCCGCTCTCTCCCGCGGTGAACCGGTCCGATCGCGGTCAGGCCCTCCCCTCGCGGGAGGGCCTGACCGTCCCCACAGCACGCCGCCGCCCGATCCCACCGACCCCCCGGCCCCACCGACCCT
>SKNP01000117.1 GCA_007120485.1 Nitriliruptoraceae bacterium | reverse complement strand
GAACGTGACCTGCAGCTGCGCTCGGACGAGGTCGAGGTGCGCTTCCACTCGCTCGGGTTGATCCGGCGCGTGCTGCACGCGGCGACCACCGCGCCGTTCATCTACCTGCTGCTGGTGGTTGGGCTCGGGATGCTGCTGTTCGAGGTGTTCCAGCCGGGCTTCGGGGTCGCGGGGCTGGCGGGCGTGATCACCGCGGCCGTCGGGGCGTTCGGGTTGTACGTGCTCCCGGTGACCTGGTGGGCGGTCGCCCTGGTGATCCTGGGGTTGATCCTCTACGCGGTCGATACGGCCATCGCCGGCTTCGGGCCGGTGACGGCCGCGGCCACGGCCGCGTTCGCGGTCGGCTCCTGGCGCTTCTACGCCGCCGATGCGTTGGCGCTCAACGGCTGGCTGATCGCGGCGACCACCCTGACGGTGCTGGTGTTCTTCGTGTTCATCATGACCAGCCTGCTTCGAGCGCAGGCCGGGCCGGAAGGGGTGTCGGTCGACGATCTCGTCGGGCGGCCGGGGATCGTGCGCTCGGTCCTCAACCCGGAGGGTCACGTCTACATCGACGGGGCGCTGTGGCGGGCTCGTTGGACCGGCGACGCCAAGCGAGCCAAGGTCGGGACGCCGGTCCGGGTGCACGACGTGGATGGCGCGGTCGTGCTCGTCGAGCCGTACGAACCGGCCACCGCCGGTGCGGGCAGCGGCGGGGACGAGGACGGCGCGAACTCGGGCGGGGCGACATCCGACTGACGGCCTGTAGCCGATTTCCTGGCTACAGCGGGTTCCCTTGACCGCCAACGACGGTGGCTTGGTTCCCGTGGGTTCCGCACCGGTGTCAGGTGCGGCCCTTCCGACTTCTCAGCTCCCGGTTTCACACTGCCCGTGAGGTTGGTGCCAGAGCCTGGGTGCTCCATCGGCTCGTCCCCGCTACCTGCGGGTGTGGACCCTGTGACGTGGGTCAGGCGGCCGCCGTCAGCGGCAGTGTCTCCTTGTCCTTCTGTGGTGTCCAGCGGGCCAGGTTCACTGCCGCGTTCTCGTCACGGTCCTGGCGGTGCCCGCAGGTGGTGTCTGCGCACCAGAAGACCGGCTCACGGTCGAACTGGCCGTTCTTGACGCCACATCTCGAGCAGGTCTTCGAGCTCGCGTACCAGCGGTCGGAGACGACGAGCTCGAGGCCGTACCAGCCGGCCTTGTACTCGAGCTGGCGGAGCAGCTCACCGAGTGCGGCGTCACCGAGCTGACGGGCGAGCTTGGAACGCATCATCCCGGCCGCGTGCAGATCCTCCACGGTGAGGTGTTCGAGCTCGCCTGCGAGTTGGTTGGTGAGCTTGTGCAGCGCGTCCTGACGGGCGAAACGGACCTGCCCGTGGATGCGTTGCAGGCGCCGCTTGCGACGGTGCCACTCTTTGGAGTCTCGCGTGGCTCTTGCGAGATCCTTGTTGGCTCGTCGCAGGCGACGTAGAGCCCGGTCCAACGACTTCGTGGCCGGGAAGTTGTGGGTGACCTCACCGTCGCTGTCGGCGACGACGGCGAGCTTGGCGACGCCGACGTCCATCCCGTGCCGGCCAGCAGTTCGCGGCTTGCGGGAGCGGCGTCCCGGATGGAACTCGGCAGCCTGGCCGGCAATGACCAGCCACCAGCGCCCGTGGGTGTACTTGATGGTCGCCGAGTAGGGGTGGAACCGGCCGGCTTCCATCGCGCGTCGTAGCTGCTTGGCCGAGCCCTTGACCCGCAGCGCGCCGAGGCCGGGCACCCGGACGTACCGGTTGCCGTCGGGACGGATGGCCTGGGTGACCTTGTCGGGCTGGTTGCGGTTTCGCAGCCGGAACGCCGGTGTCGACTTGAACTTCTTCTTCGGTCGCGGGAACCCGACCTTCTTGCCCTTGCGCTTGCCGGTGCGTGAGTCACGCCAGTTCTTCACCGCGACGCCGAGGTCGTTGGCGGCACATTCGAACACGTCCTGGGAGGCGACCTCGCCCTTCCACGCCAGCCCGCGGCTGCCGTCTTCGCCGACCGGGCTGTCAGGCAACTGGCCGTTCTTCCAAGCGTTGAACCGGTTGATGAACGCAAACGACGACCACAGATCCTCGACCTGCGGCTCATCGACGCCGGCGTCAAGCTGTGCGCGGGCATCAGCAAGCATCCGTTCGAACCACTTGAGGCACTCGTTGAACGCGAACCGGGCCGCACCGCAGTTCTGCCACAGCACGGGTTCGAGGTCGTCGGTGACGTGCAGCTCGAACCTGAACGCACGGGCACGAGGAAGCTCCGTTCCCGTGTGGGACCGGATTGGTTTGGTACGTGCGCTGCGGCGTGCCATCGCAGAACACTGTGCCGCAGGGCTGTGACACGACAGTCAGGCGCGCGACTATGCGGCCAGGGCGACCTCGCGGGCCCGTAGCTGGGAGGCGAGCAGCCCGACGCAGGCGACCTGGAGCCAGGCGGTCGCGCCGGCCTGGGAGCCTTCGAAGCAGCGTGACAACCTGCGCCACTGGCCGAGCCGGGCGAAGCAGTCTTCAACCCGCCACATCGGCCGGATCGGCTTGAAACCCTCGGTGGGGCGTTCTTCCCAGCCGCGCACCTCGAACATCACCCCGTGACGGCCTGCGACGTGATGCGCTGCGGCCCGGTAGCCGCGGTCGGCCAGGACGATCTCGACCCGCGGAAGGGTCGGCAGCAGGTCGTCGAGCAGGAGCTTGCCGACCTTGCTGTCGTGAGGACGCGCACTGTCGGCCCTGGCCGCGACAGGTAGGCCGAGCACGTCGATGACCACGCTGCGTTTCGTACCGCGCGTGCGCCCGCCGGCACCGCCCTTCTCGTGGAAGCCAGGTCCGGCCCGGCGGCCGCGGGTGGTCTGCGCGTCGATGATCAGCAGGCTGGGCTCCGGGTCGCGCCCTTCGGCTTCACGCACGGCACGGTTGAGCCGACGCATCGCCTGCTCCCACACGCGCTTGTCACGCCACCGGCGCCACTGCGCCCACACGGCCGTCCACCGGCCGTACCGTTCGGGAAGCTCGCGCCACTGGGCGCCCGTGCGAGCCAGCCACATGATCGCTTCGACCATCTGCCTTCGTGGCACAGCCGCGCGCGGTCCGCGACGGCCGGGCGGGTCGAACAGGTCGGCCACCAGCGCCCAGTGCTCGTCGGTGAGCTCGTATGCAGCCATGCCAGGTCACGTCGGCCACGGCTGCCAGAGCTTGAGGGGAAATCAGCTACAGGACGTGAGAGGGCCCGGGGCATGGCCGCGCGATCTGGCCGTGCAGCCCGGCCGCTCGGCCTGGCCGTTCGGGCCGGACCGTTCGGGCTGGCGCTCGGGCCCGGCCAGCTGCTTCGCGATGGCCCATCGCCGCTGGCGCACCCGGTGTGCTTGCTGACGCAAGCATGTGCGAAACCTGGGCGAGCACCCCGGGGCTAGTCACCCTGGCGACCGGCACATAGGGTCTCGCCGTCAACAGCAGCGAGGGGGACCGACGTGCGCACCGCATCCGATCCGCGCACCGGGAGCCGGCCCACGGCACCACAGGAGCTCGAACGCGTGGACGTGGCCGACGCCTGGGAGTTCGAGGCGCGCTGTCGTGGCGAGGATGCCGGGCTGTTCTTCGGCCCGAACCGGTTCGAGCCCAAGCGCGAACGGTTGGCGCGGGAGCAGCGCGCCAAGGAGATCTGTGCGGACTGTCCGGCCATGTTGGCCTGCCGCCAGTTCGCCCTGGAGAACGCCGAGCCGTACGGGGTCTGGGGTGGGCTCGGCGAAGCCGACCGCCGCGAGATCCTCGGCGACGACGCCCCGGTGGCCCACGCGGTCTAGGGACCGGCCCTCCGCCTTGCTGCGGGGGCGGTGTGTCCGCTAGGTCTGCGCTCCACCGACGACGAGGAGCCACCGTGACCCGCTGGGAGTACGCGACCGCACCCCTGATCAGCCACACCCTGCAGCAGATCCTCAACCAGTGGGGTGAGGACGGCTGGGAGTTGGTCACCGTCGTGGACAACGTGGCCTTCTTCAAGCGGCCGGTCGCCTCATGAGCGCACACGACCGGCTCAGCGAGCTCGGCTTGGTCCTGCCGCAGGTCCCGAGCCCGGCGGCGGCCTACCAGCCCTGGAGCACCACGGAGGGGTTCACCTTCACCGCGGGGCAGCTCCCGATCGTCGACGGGGCCCTCCAGGCCACGGGCAAGCTCGGGGCGGGCCTGACCACGGCCGACGGCGCGGCCCTCGCGCGCACCGCCGCGCTCAACGTGCTGGCCGTGGGCGCGGCGGCGCTCGGCGACCTCGACGCGGTCCGGGTGGTCAAGGTCGTCGTGTTCGTCGCGTCCGATCCGGGCTTCGCCGAACAGCACCTGGTCGCCAACGGCGCGTCGGAGCTGCTCGGCGAGATCCTCGGTGAGCACGGGGTGCACGCCCGCTCCGCCGTCGGGGTGTCCGTCCTGCCGATGGACGCCCCCGTCGAGGTGGAGGCGGTCCTGACCCGCATCTAGTCCGGCGCGTCAGCGGCGCGGGGCGTCCCGCAGATGGCGCAGTTGGCCGTCGAACACGGTGACGCCGGTGCGGTCCAGGTGCTCGAGCAGCGGGATCGCGTAGCGACGTGTGGTTCCCCACGCCTGCTTCGCCTCCGATGCGGTGAACGTCCGTCCGTCGCCGAAGCGTTCGCGCAACACCTCGACCGCCCTCGCCACGCCGGCCCGTGAGAACGCGACCTGGCCGGCGCGGACCACCTCGCCGGCCTGCACCAGCTGCGACAGCTCGCGGTGGTCCACGCCCGCCTTGGCCGCTGCCTCGGCCAGCGGTGGCGGGGTCAGCGGTTCGGCCGTGAGCGCGGAGATCAACGCGTCCGCGCGGCGGCTGCGCTGCGAGCTCTCCGCATCGGCGTACTGCGGCAGGGCGACGCCGCCGGAGGTCCGGGTGACGGTGCCGTCGGCGATGAGTTCGTCGAGCAAGGCCCGCGTCAGCCCGGCCGGCAGGTCCTGATCGGTCAGGGCGGCCGCCACCGCGTCCCGGTCGTGGACGCCGGGGCCGAGCGCCTCGACGACCGCGGTCGCGCGGGCGGCCGACGCCTCGTCGATCAGGTGGTCGCCGAGCTGCCGCACGCCCGTCGGCAGGCGTGCATCGGGTGCGGCCGCGAGGAGCCGGTCTGCCGGGGCGGCGCCGCCGCGGGTGGCAAGCAACGCGGCCACCCGATCCCGGTCGGCGGCCTCGGCGATCGCCCGCAG
>SKNP01000431.1 GCA_007120485.1 Nitriliruptoraceae bacterium | reverse complement strand
GCAGCATCGGGGTCATCCCCGTTGCCGCACGCGGCGAGTACGAGCGCGAGAGCGGTGAACGCCCCCACGAGTCGGCGGGTCTTGCGCATGTTCGTCCTCCTGTTGCTGGTCGGGTCCTACGGCGAAGCCGTGGTGCGAGCGACGCGCGCCAGCACACCGGTCGTTCCAGCAGCCGGAGCCTCCGGCTGTTCGGCATCGGTCGGCTGCTGCCCCATCCGCGGCAGTCCGGATCCGACGACGTCGGTCGAGCCACCGATGGTCAGGCTGGGCTCGAACCTCTTGTGGGGCGGGACCGCGTCACGGTGCTCGTGCCCCTGCGCTTGAAGGAGGCCGAGCGTGACGGCGGTCGAGCCGATCTCCGCGACGGGCTGGTGGACCGTCGTCAGGCTCGGTCGGACGTGGGATGCCAACGGCAGCCCGTCGAATCCGACGACCGACACGTCTCCCGGGACCGCGATCTCGAGCTCAGCGAACCGGCCGAGGAGCCCGATCGCGCTCACGTCGTTCGCGGCGAGGACGGCGGTGACCGGGGTCGATGAGCTGGCGAGTTCGTCCGCGACCGCGCGCCCTTCCTCCATCGTGTAGCCACCGGCGGCGACGATGGGCTCCTCGCCGACCTCGAGCATCCGCTCGCGGTAACGCGAGAGCCGTTCTGCGCCGGTGCGGGTGGTCGTCGGGCCGGCAGCGTGGGCGATGTGCCGGTGGCCGAGCGAGCGCAGGTGATCGAAGCCGAGGTCGATCCCCGCGGCCTGGTCGGTGCTCAGCGCCGGGAGTTGCACGTCCGGCGACACCCGGTCGACCAGCACCGTCACGAGGCCGGCCTCCTCCGACAGCGCGGCAACCGCGTCGATGTCGGTGTCGCTGGTGGGGACCAGCACGGCGACCTGAACGCGCAGGTTGGCGAGCGAGGTGAGGTACTGCTCCTCGAGTTCGACGTCGCCGTGGGTGTCGCAGAGGGTGAGGAAGCGTCCTTCGCGCTCGGCGGCCGCGGCGACCCCGCGGGCGAGTTCGACGAAGAACGGGTTGGCGATGTCGGGGACCAGCAGCGGGATCAGGGGGTTGGTCCCCGTCGCGAGCATCTGCGCGATCGTGTTGGGGCGGTAGCCGAGGTCGGCGGCCGCCCGGAGCACGCGTTCGCGCGTCACGTCGCTGACCAGGTCCGGGTGGCTCCAGGTGCGCGACACCGTCGACTTGTTCACGCCGGCCTGGCGTGCCACGTCGTCGATGCTCACCACGTCGCGGGCTCCCATCCCGGCGATCACCGGGCCATCCTCGGTGGTGGTGGCCCCACCCGTCAGCCACCGGTGCGTGGTGCTGCGATCGTCCCAAACGTCCGAACAACCGCTTGCACAACCGCTTGCGCGCTCCCTCGTGGCGCAACCTAGACTGCTGGCGTGGAGCCGGTCAAGGGTGGATGTCGGATCGCTCCCATCGCGGTCGTAGGTGGGTACCGGGAGAGCAGGAGGGACCGTGGCCGAGGGGGAACGCGAGCCGGATGGCCCGGAGGTGGTGGTCGTCGGCAGCATCCACCAGGACCTGATCCTGGAGGTCGACCGGTTCCCGGCACCGGGGGAGACCGTGCTGGCGCGCGGTCATGTGCGCGCCCCGGGCGGCAAGGGAGCCAACCAGGCGGTCGCTGCGGCGCGGTTGGGGGCACGCACCGCGATGGTCGGCCAGGTCGGTGACGATCCCGATGGTGCGGCGATGCGGTCGAGGTTGGCCACGGAGCACCTCGACATCGGCGGGGTGCTGGTGCACCCGTCCCTGCCGACCGGGACGGCGGCGGTCACGGTCGACGTCCACGGGGAGAACTCCATCGTGGCAAGTGCCGGAGCCAGCGGCGCGCTGACCGCGGAGGACGTCCGCCGCCAGGCTGGATCGATCGATGCGGCGAAGGTCACCCTGCTCCAGCTGGAGATCGACCTGGACGCCGTCATCGCTGCGGCCGAGGTCGCGACCGGCACGGTCGTGCTCAACCCGGCGCCGGTCCGCCACCTGCCGATGTCCCTGCTCGAGCAGGTGGACGTGCTGGTGCCCAACCGTGGGGAGTTGTCGCAACTGCTCGAGCACGACGAGGTGCCGGCGAGTCTGGCGGAGGTGGAGTCGCTCGCTCGCAAGCTGCCGATCGCCGGATCGGTCGTGGTCACCTTGGGCGGTGACGGCGCCTTGGTGCTCACCGATGGGGAAGCGACCCACGTGCCCGCACCGAAGGTGGAGGTCATCGACACGACCGGCGCGGGGGACGCACTCTGCGGGGCCCTCGCGCAGCAGTTGGCGGCCGGGGTCGACCTCACGGCGGCGGTCGAGCGTGCCGTCCAGGCCGCCGCGCTGAGCACCACCCGTATGGGCGCGCAGACCGCGTTGCCCGATCGGGCTGAACTGCAAGCCCTCCAGAGGTAAGGACCCCGCATGTCCACGACCGACCGTTACCAGGCCGCCCACGTCATCACGAAGGACGCGCAGGACCGGTGGCTCTCGCCCGGGGTCGTCGACGTGGTCGACGGGCGTATCACCTGGGTCGGCACGCCCGAGGATGCCCCACCGTTGGAGGACGGCCAGATCCACGACGTCCGTGGGGCGCTGCTACCCGGCTTCGTCGACACCCACGCGCACACCCCGATGGTGCTGCTCCGCGGTGCGGGGGAGGGGCTGCCGGTCGACCGGTGGTTGACGGAGGTCATGTGGCCCAGGGAGGCGCAGCTGACCGAGGACGACGTCCGGGTCGGCATGACGTTCGGTGCCGCGCAGCTGCTCACCAACGGCTGGACCACCTCGGCGGAGATGTACTTCCACCCCGACGCGATGGCCGACGGGGCCCAGGCGGCCGGGCTGCGCTGCGTGATCGGCCCGCCGTTGCTGGTCGCTGAGGGCATGGAGGCCCTCGGGCCCTGGGAGCAACAGCTCGAGTCGGCCGTCGCGTTCGCCGAGCGCTACCGCGACGTCCCCACGATCGACGGGGCGATCTCCCCGCACTCGGCCTACGCGGTGTCGGAGGTGCCGTTGCGCGAGGCCGGCCGGGTGGCGGCCGACCAGGACCTGCTCCTGCACACCCACGTCGCGGAGATGCAACACGAGGGCGATGAGATCACCGCGGAGCACGGCGTGACCGTGCCGCGGTACCTCGAGTCGATCGGGGTCCTGGAGGCGCAGGTGCTGGCGGCGCACGGGGTGTGGCTGACCGATGACGACATCGCCTGTCTCGCCGAGCACCGCGTCGGGGTCGCGCACTGCCCCGGGTCCAACGGCAAGCACGCGTCCGGCACGGCGCCGGTCACCGAACTCAAGGCCGCAGGCGTCCCCGTCGCCATCGCCACCGACGGGCCAGCATCACACGACCGGCTGGATCCCTTCGAGGAGATGCGGTTGGCGATCCGAACGGCGCGGCTTCGTGCCGGCCAGGCCGATGCGATGAGCGCCGCCGACGCCCTGGCGATGGTCACCCGGGACGCGGCGATGGCGCTCGGGCGCGACGACCTGGGCGCGATCGAGGCCGGTCGTCGCGCCGACCTGCTGGCGATCGACACCGCCGCACCGGACCTCGTGCCGGTCACCGAGCCGGCCGACCTGCTCACCCACCTGGTCTGGAGCGGGAGCCCGTCGCTGGTCCGTCGCGTGTGGGTCGACGGTCACGAGGTCGTCACCGACGGCCAGGCCGTCGAGGTGGATGCGGCCACCCTCGCGGCCGACGTGACCTCCCGCGCCCGGCGGTTGGCGGTCGGATGACCGGCGCCACGGACGGGCCCCCGTCGGACCCAGCGGACCGGATCGCGCAGCTGCTGGAGCTCGTCCCGCTCGAGCACGAGGGCGGCCGGTACCGGCAGATGCTCCACGATGGAGCCGGTACGGCCATCTACTTCCTGTTGGGATCGGACGACGCCTCGGCGTGGCACCGGCTGCCGACCACGGAGGTGTGGCATCACTACGCCGGCGCGTCGGTGCGCCTGGGTGCGTTGCACCCGGACGGCACCGCGGTCGAGCACCGGCTGGGTGACGATGTGTTCGCTGGCGAGCGGCCCCAGGTGGTGATCCCCGGCGGGGTGTGGCAGGGCGCGGTCTCGACCGGTGCCTACAGCCTGCTGGGAACGACCATGGCGCCGCCGTACTCCGACGCGGGGTTCGAGCTGGGGCAGCCGCCGCAGCTCCGTGCGGCGTACCCGGGCCTGGTGGAGCTGATCGAGGTGATCGCGGACCGGTCCCGGGGCCTGTGGGCGGTCGAGGAGGGCCCGTCCGGCCGATAGCCGCCGGACCTGAGCTGGTGGTATGCGGTCACCTCGCCGCGCTGCTCGCTCGGTCGCCGGCCCGGCGTTCGCCGAGCGGGACCGACGCCAGCGTCTCGCCGCGGTCCAGTCGGATCACCCGTCGGTCGGTGACGATCGCGGTGATCAGCTCGGCCGGGGTGACGTCGAACGCCGGGTTGAGCGCGTCGGTACTCGGCAGCGCGATCGGGGTGTCCCGGACGCTGATGACCTCCGCGGCGCCGCGGTCCTCGATCTCGATCTCGTCACCGGTCGCGGTCCCCGGGTCGACCGTCGACTCCGGCGCCACGATCACGAACGGCACCCCGGCGTGGCGCGCCCCGAGCGCGAGGGAGAACGTGCCGATCTTGTTGGCGGTCGCCCCGTCGACCGCGATCCGGTCCGCACCGGCGACCACCAGGTCAGCGCCGCCTCGCGACAGGATGAAGGGCCCGGCGCTGTCGACCAGCAACCGGTGCGGTGCCCCCATCCGGCCGAGCTCCCAGGTGGTCAGCCGCCCGCCCTGGAGCAGCGGGCGCGTCTCGATCGGTAGTGCCTCGGCGAGGTGGCCGCGCTCGTGCAGTTCCTCGATGACGCCGAGGGCGGTGCCGCGCTCCACGGCGGCCAGACCACCGGTGTTGCAGACGGTCATCGCACGGATCGCATCACCAGCCAGTTCCTCGGCGAGGTCGGCGCCGTAGGCGCTCATCGACCACGACGCGGCCACCTCGTCATCGCGTAGTTCCCGGGCGGCGGCCAGCGCGCCGTCGGGTCCGTCGGCGGCGGCCGCGACCGCCAGGTCCACGCCGCGGGCGAGGTTGACCGCTGTCGGGCGTGCGTCGCGCAGGCGGGCGACCTCGACGCCGAACCTGTCGGGATCGGTCGCCGGGTCGTGCGCCCGCGCGGCGGCCAACGCGCCGTCGGGACCGTCGGCCGCGGACGCCACCGCCAGGTCCACGCCGCGCGCG
>SKNP01000353.1 GCA_007120485.1 Nitriliruptoraceae bacterium | reverse complement strand
CTCGGTCCCGCCCCCGTACATGTCGTCGACCAGGTGCGCGAACATCTCGTGCATCGAGGTCCGCTTGACCTTCTGGGTCGCGGTGAGTTCGCCATCTTCGTGGTCGAGCTCCTTGGGCATCATCCGGAACTTGCGGACGTTCTCCACCCGAGCGAACCGCTCGTTGGTCGCCTTGACGACGTCCTGGACGAGCTTGAGCACCTCGGGCTTCTCCGACAGGTCCCGGTAGGTGGTGTAGGGCAGCTTGCGACGCTGCGCCCAGTCACCGACGGATTCGTACTCGATGCCGACCAGGGCGGTGAGGTACGGCTTGCCGTCACCGATGATCACGACCTCCTTGATGAACGGGGAGGTCTTGATCGAGTTCTCGATCTCCGAGGGCGAGATGTTCTTGCCCCCCGCGGTGATGATGATGTCCTTGAGCCGGTCGACGATCTTCACGTGGGTGCCGTCGACCCACTCACCCACGTCACCGGTGTGCAGCCACCCGTCGTCATCGAGGGTCTCCGCGGTCTTGTCCGGCTTGTTCCAGTACCCCGCGAACGTTCCCGGATGCCTGGTGAGGATCTCACCGGTCTGCTCGTCGAGGGTCACCTCACAGCCCGGCTGCGGTTCGCCGACGGTGCCGAGCTTGACCCGACCCGGCTTGTTGACGGTCGCCACCGCGGAGTTCTCGGTCATCCCGTAGATCTCGTAGATCGGGACCCCGATACCGAAGAAGAACTTCAGCACCTCCGGGGCGATCGCCGCCGCACCGGACCCGGCGGCACGCACCTTGCGCAGCCCGATCCGGTCGCGCAGCGCCCGGAACAGGAACGGGTAGCCGAGGCCGTACATCAGTCGCGTCGTCGCCGTGTGGTTGCCGCCGTTGGCGACCATCTGGTCGCCGATGCGGGTCGCCAGCGCCATCCCAGCGCGGTACACCAGCTTCTTGAGCGGTGACGCCGCGTTCATCTTGATGAAGATCGACGCCTGCATCTTCTCCCAGATGCGTGGCACCGCGAAGAACAGGGTGGGCTGCACCTCGGCCAGGTTGGACTGGACGGTCTCGATCGACTCGGCGAAGTGGATCGTGACCCCGGCCTCCGCGTTGGTCCAGGTCGTCGCGGCGCGTTCCGCGACGTGGCACAGCGGCAGGTACGACAGCGCGACGTCGTCGGGGTTGGCCGGCGGCGAGTAGATGCCGCCTTCGCGGACCAGGACCTGGACGGCGAACTCGATGTTGCCAGCCGTCAGCATCGCACCCTTGGGCGGGCCGGTCGTCCCCGAGGTGTAGATCAGGGTCGCGATGTCACCGGGCTCGGCCTCCGACATGCGCCGGTCGATCAGGTCAGGGTGCTGCTCACGGTGGGCTCGGCCACGCTCGAGGAAGTCCTCCCAGCTCATCAGCTTGGGGTTGTCGTAATCCCGGACACCTCGCGGCTCGAGGAAGACGATGGTCTGCAGGGCCGGGCAGTCGGCCTCGACCTCCAGCGCCTTGTCCACCTGCTCCTGGTCCTCGGCGATCAGCACCTTGGACCCGGAGTCGTTGAGCAGGTAGGCCACCTCGGGCGACGGGTTGGTCGGGTACAGCCCCATGGTGATCGCACGGATCGCGTTGGTGCCGACGTCGGCGAACAGCCACTCGGGGCGGTTCTCCGAGTGGACCGCGACGCGGTCGCCGGGTTCGACGCCCAGGTCGACCAACGCGTGGCCGACCAGGCAGACGTGCTCCCAGTAGTCCTGCCACGTGATGTCCTGCCAGATCCCGAACCGCTTCTCGCGCATGCAGACGCGCGCGGGATCGGCCTCAGCTCGCTCACGGATCTTGGCCGGGATCGTGCGCACGGCTGCGTCTGCAGCCGGCGCCGGCCGTTCCATCACCGCACTCATCGGTTCGCCTCCTGGCTGGCACGCGCTTCGGCTGCTGCGGCCTCGTCCTCCAGGGTGGGCCCTTCGTCGCCCTCCCCGAGGTAGGCCTTGATGACGTTCGGGTCCTGCTGCACCTCGTTGGGACGGTCCAGCGCGATCTTCACGCCGAAGTCCAGGACCATCACGCGGTCGGCGAGGTCCATCACCAGACCCATGTCGTGCTCGACCAGGATCATGGTCAGATCCAGTTCCTCACGGATGTCGAGGATGAACCGGGCCATGTCCTCGGTCTCCTCCACGTTCATCCCCGCCACCGGCTCGTCGAGGAGCAGCAGCTTGGGTTCCATCGCCATCGCCCGACCCAGTTCCACCCGCTTCTTCACCCCGTACGGCAGCATCCCCACCGGGAACTTGCGCACCGACTCGATCTCCAGGAAGTCGATGATGTCCTCGACGATCCGGCGGTTGCGCACCTCCGTGCGCTTGGCCTTCCCCAGGTAGGCCATGCCCGCCAACGTCCCGTACTCCAGGTGCTGATGGCGCCCCAGCATCAGGTTGTCCAACACCGTCAGGTTGTCGAACAGCTCGATGTTCTGGAACATCCGCGAGATGCCCAGACGGGCGACGTCATCCGGCCGCTCGCCCAACAGCGACCGACCCAGGAACGACAGCTCCCCCTCCTGCGGCCGGTACACCCCGGAGAGGCAGTTGAAGATCGAGGTCTTGCCCGCACCGTTGGGGCCGATGATCGCGAACAACTCGCCGCGCCCCACGTCGAACGACACGTCGTCGACGGCGGTGTTGCCGCCGAAGCGCAACGTCAACCCATCGACGCTGACGAGCGTGTCGCCGTGCGGGATGTCGACGGACGTCCCCGTCAGGGCGTCGGACAACGTTCGGATGGTGGTCATGGGGTGAGCGACCTCCGCGGTCGAAGGACGACAGTTGGGACGATCAGGACAACCACCGCTTCCGACGCTTGTAGTGCTTGACGTCACGGAAGGAGGACGCGCCCTCTTCGCGCAGCCCCAGGTAGAACTCCCGGACGTCCTCGTCCTCCCGCAGCACCTCGGCGGGCTTGTCCATCACGACCTTGCCGGTCTCGAGGATGTAGCCGTGCGAGGCGATCGACAGGGCCAGGTTCGCGTTCTGCTCGACCAACAGCACCGAGGTCCCCTGCTGGTTGATGTCGACGATCAGGTCACGGATCTGCTGCACGATCAGCGGCGCCAGCCCGAGCGACGGCTCGTCCAACAGCAGGATCCGCGGCTCGGCCATCAGCGCCCGCCCGATCACCAGCATCTGCTGCTCACCGCCGGAGAGGTAGCCGGCCAGCTGCTTGCGGCGGTCGGCCAGCCGCGGGAACAGCGTGTAGATGCGGTCGAGGTTGGCTTCGACCGATCCCCGCTCAGCGGTGTGGGCACCGATGCGCAGGTTCTCGTCGACGGTGAACTCCACGAACGTCCGGCGACCCTCCATGACCTGCCCGATGCCCCGGCCGACGGTCTCCGGTGCGCTGAGCCCGTGGATGGGCTCGCCCTCCAGGGTGATGGTGCCCTTGGTGATCTCGCCCCGATGGACGTCGAGCAGGCCGGTGATCGCCCGCAGCACGGTCGTCTTGCCCGCACCGTTGGCGCCGAGCAACGCGACGATCCCGCCTTCGGGCACCGACATGCTGACGCCCTTGAGCACGAGGATGACGTCCTCGTACACCACCTCGAGGTTCTCCACCGTCAGCAACGCACGCTCCCTCGCCGTCCCAACCCGCCTGCCGTCCCACGAGACCCGGCGCTCCAGGCACGGTCCGCAGCGGCGCTCCCACGCAACCGTTCCATCCCGCGCCGCCTCGTGGTTCCGACGAGACGTGTCTCCCGGATGCGTTTCGTACCGGTCCCGTCGACGGAAGTCAAAGCCACTCGACGAGTCGCCCGCGAGGAGGGCCACAGCACCCGTCACGTGACCGACCGACCCGGCGCCCCGTCCGCCGACCCCGCGCTCGCGCTCCCGCGAGCGGCGTCGTAGCATCACCGCCGTCCGACCGGTGGCCCTCGTGGACCTCACAAGGGAGTCGAGCGGACACCGCGCGGTGCGGAAGCGCGAGCTGACGTCTCGGGAGCCGGATGGCGACGACGGAGCAGCCCACGGCGGCGTCCGGAGGGTCGACGCCTCTCGACCTGCGCCATCCCGGCCACGTGCGCTGGGACGAGCTCGCGGTACCCCCGGGCTGGGAGCCGATCGCGGCGCTGGCTCGCGAGATCGTCGAACGCATGGACACGCTCGTCCCGCACGTCGCGTCGCGCGTGGAAGCGGAGGTCCACGGCTACACCCAGGGTGTCGTCCCTCGCGCGGACCTGGAGGCATCCGCTCGCAGCAACATGGTGGCGATGCTGATCGGGCTGGCCGAACGCCGCGACCCCACCGAGGAGGAACTCGGCATCCTGCGGCGGCTCGGGGCCCGGCGCGCCGAGCAACGGTTGCCGATCGACGCGGTCGTCGCCGGCTTCCATGTCGGGTTCCGCGAGCTGTGGCACGCGCTCATCGAGCACGTCCCCGCCGACGAACCGGAGACCGCCAGCCAGCTGCTCACCGCAGCGACGACGGTGTGGCGGTGGGTCCTGGACGTCACCGACGCCATCGCCAGCACCTACGCGGTCACCGTCCGTGCCCTCGATGCCCGCGTCGTCGGTGCACGGCAGCGGTTCGTCGAGCTACTGATCAGCGGTGACCTCGACAGTGCTGAGGCCGCGACGCTCGGCGCGACGCTCGGGTTCGATCCCGTCGACGACTTCCGGGCGACGGTCATCCGCGGCGCGACCGACGAACTCCACGCCATCGAGCTGCAACGGGAACTGGAGCTGCTGACCGGCCGCTACGCGGTCGCGGCGCGGGGGCTGCTGGTCGTGGTCATCAGTCAGGGCGCCGCGGCCGACGAGGTGGTGACCACCTGTCGTCGGCTCGAGCCCGACGCGGCGCTGGCGACCGGCCGTGACCGCCGAGGGCTCCGCGGTGCCCGCGCGAGCCTGGCCGACGCCGAACAGACGCTGCGGGTCACGGCCGAACGCGACCACGCCACCTTCGACGACGCGTGGCTGTGGGCCACGTTGGCCGAGGCGAACGAGCGGCTCGCGGATCTCCTGGCGCCCGGGGTGGAGGCCGCGAGCGACCACCCGCACCTGGCCGCGACGGTCCAGGCGTTCGCCGACGGCGGGTTCAGCGTCACCGAGGCAGCCCGCCGGTTGCAGCTCCACGCCAACAGCGTCAGCTACCGCCTCGAACGCTGGCAGGAGCTCACCGGCTGGGATCCGCGCCGTTTCGATGGGTTGGTCCGGTCGCTGGCCGCGATCGAGGCCACCGACTGACCGCCAGCGGGTGTCCGAGCCGCCAGCGCCT
>SKNP01000373.1 GCA_007120485.1 Nitriliruptoraceae bacterium | reverse complement strand
TGGGGTCGGGGGTCGTGCTGGGGTCGTCGTGGTGATCGACGGCATCGGGTGCGGACGGGGGTACCAGGTCGCCGCCGGGCCGTGGACCGTCACGGCGCTACCGTGACGTCGCCAACTGGGGACCAACCCACCACCGACGGCCCGTCCACCGCGACCCGTGGGCCGTCCGAGACGTCGTGATGAGGATGCTATGAGCGAGGAGACCGTCGAGGTGTTCGTCGAGGTCCCGATGGGGTCCCGGAACAAGTACGAGTGGGACTTCGAACGGCAGGCCTTCAGCTTGGACCGGATGCTGTTCACCGCGGTCCGCTACCCCGGCGACTACGGCTTCATCCCGAACACGCTCGCGATGGACGGCGATCACCTCGACGCCATCTGCATCCTGGGTGAGCCGACGTTCCCGGGCTGCACCATCAACGCGCGGGTGCTCGGCATGCTCGACATGAGCGACGACAAGGGTCAGGACGAGAAGATCCTCGCCGTCGCCGACCACGATCCGCGGTGGCAGAACCTGCGGTTCCTCAACGATGTCCCTCCGCACCTGCTCAACGAGATCGCGCACTTCTTCGGGATCTACAAGGACCTCGAACAGAAGCTCGTCGACGTCCGGGGTTGGCGTCCGCGCCAGGACGCCCTGGAGGTCATCGACGCAGCGATCGAGCGGTACCCGGGCCCCGAGGAGACGGTCGAGTACCCGACCTGAGGTGCCACCAGCCCACAGGACCGAGGGCTAGCCGCGCCCGAAGAGGCCGCGTCGCCGGGGGCGGTCGTCGGAGGCCGGTTGCTGGCTCGCGCGCGTTCCGCCGGGCCGCGGATCGCTCCGCTGCGGCCGTTGGCGCTCGCGCTTGCGGCTGTTGGCCGGCTGTTCGGCTGCGTCGGTTTCCTGGCCGGCGAGCCGGCTGAGTTCCCGCAGGAACTCGGAGACGTCCGTCTCGTCGTCGGTCGTCTCCGGGTCGGAGGGCACGGGCTCGGGGTCGGGTGTAGTGGGTTCGGGCGCGGGCTCGGTCGTCTCCGGGTCGGAGGGCACGGGCTCGGGGTCGGTCGTCTCCGGGTCGGAGGGCACGGGCTCGGGGTCGCCGTGCTGGCCGGAGTCGGCCCCGTCCGCGGTGGACGACGCCTGCGCGGTGACCACCGCCGGGTCGGCTGGTGGGGCCAGCGCCTCCTCGAGGGCCGAGCCGATCTCATCCCTGGGCAGCCGGACCGTCAGCTCCCCCGTTTGGACCAGCTCATGGATCATCCGGGCCGTCTGGACCTCTCCGTAGCCGAACACCGCCGCGAGGTCGCTGACCGATCGCCGGCCGTCCACCGCGGCCACCAGTCGTGTCAGCGCCGGCCCGCGGTCTGAGGTCGCGGGTGCCGGCGCCGTCGTCCGTTCGGGGACCGCATCGAGGTCGGGCAGGACCCTGCGGACCGCCTCCCACTCGCGTTGCCGATGTGCGAGCCGCTCCAGGGCCTCGGTGACGTCCAGGCTGGTGCGTCGCGCGGTCTGGGAGACCTCGTCGGTGAACCGGAACGTGCCGTAGCGCCAGCTGGCCAGCTCCAGGAGCTCATCGAGCAGTTGCTCCTCACGCTCGGCGCGCACGGTTGCCTCGTCCAGCCGGCCCTGCTCGACGAGCGAGATGATGGTCGCCTCACCCGGGCTCTCGTTGCGCGCCGGCACCGCCGCCGGGTCGAGCACGTCGGCGGCGACCAGCCGGTCGAGCAGGCGGCCGGTCGGCCGCGGTGACCGCACCGCGACCAGCCGGCCGTCGAGGAACGTGGCCATCCCCGGTCCGTCCGGACCATCCACCACGAGCGTCCCCGTCATCGAGCGCGCGGCCAGGTCGCGGCAGATGTCGGCCGCGCTGATCCGGGAGAGGTCGCCTCGCATGGCGCCAGCGTACGGGGCGTCGCACGAACCCTCCCGCGTGACGGGGCCACGGTGTACGGTCCGTAGCCAGAGCGAGCGCCAGGGGATGGTGTGGACGAGACCGCATCGCAGGAGCAGGTCGGAGGGGTGATCCCCGTCGCCGACCCGGAGCAGCTGCTGCCCTCGGCCGCCTTGGCGTCGCTGGGCGAGTGGACCACGGCCGAACTGCGGGCCCGACGCAGCGCCTGCGAGGAGGCGGAGGAGGGCGCGTCCTACGCCCGCCGGCTGCTCCAGGGACGGCTGGACATCCTGCGAGCGGAGCTCGACCGGCGCGACGAGGCCGGGGTGGACGACCTGATGGCCGCGCTGCCGACGATCCTCTCCGACGACGGCACCCGAAGCGACCCGTTGCACGCCCGCCACACCCGTCTACGGGTACCACCGAACGCCGCTGCCTACGAGGAAGCGGTCGCGGCCGCGATCGCCGTCGAGGAACACGACCTCGGGCGGCACGACCTCGAGGAGCTCGCCCCGCTGGTGGACCGGCTCGGCGAGCTGGAGCGTTCGCTGTCGCACGTGCGTCGCGAGCTGTTCCGGCGCATCGATGCGCTGCGCGACGAGCTCGCCGAGCGGTACAAGGACGGTCGCGCGGACGTCTCGGAGCTGCTGCGTTGACGCGGGGAGGGAACCGACCGCGTCCCCGGACCGCGACGTGACCCGGGACGTCCTGTTGGTCGACGATGACCCCGTGCTGCTCGAGGTCCTCAGCACCGTGCTGGATCTCGAGGAGTTCACGGTGGTCACGGCCGACGACGGGGAGCAGGCGCTGGCCGCCGTCGCCCGGCACCGGCCCCAGGTCGTGGTCTGCGACGTCGCGATGCCGGGGATCGACGGGTTCGAGGTCTGTCGCCGCCTCAAGGCCGACCCGGACACCTCGCAGCTTCCCGTCGTCCTGCTGACCGCGCACGGTGGGACGCAGGAGCGTCAGGCCGGGCTCGATGCCGGGTGCGATGCGTACCTGACCAAGCCGTTCAGCCCGTTGGAGCTGATCGAACGGCTTCGTGAGGTGACCGCATCCGCGGCGGACCGGATCCGCTGACGGTCGGTCTCGGCCACGCCAGGACCGCATGCACGACGCTGTAGGGAAGGGACGCATGGACGCCGGGAGCGCTGACGACCTCGAAGGGATGCGCCAGCAGCTGCTGCGCTTCGCCGACGACCTGCGGATCGCGGTCGATGCGGAGCGGGAGCAACGGGAGCAAGCCGAGGCGGCGCTGCGTGAGCTCTCCTCGGCCTACACCTCGATGGTGAGGACCCTGGCGGAGGTGTGCGAGGCGAAGGACAGCTACACCCGCAGCCACCTCGACCGCACCTACCAGTACGCCACGCTGCTGACGCAGCGGCTGGCGCCGGAGTTCAGCGAGCGGGCGGAGATCGGGTACGGCTACCTGCTCCACGACATCGGCAAGATCGGCATCCCGGAGGCGGTGTTGAACAAGCCGGGAGCGCTGTCGGAGGAGGAGTGGGCGGTGATGCGGACCCACCCGATCCTCGGCGTGAACCTGGTCAAGCCGTTGCGCTTCCTGGGGGACGCCGTCGGGATCATCCGCTCCCACCACGAGCGCTGGGACGGCCGGGGCTACCCGGAGGGTCTCAAGGGCGAGGACATCTTCCTGCCGGCCCGGATCTTCATGATGGCCGACACGTTCGATGCCATGACCACCGACCGTCCCTACCGCAAGGCGATGTCGATCGACGCGGCGCTCGAGGAGATCGATGCGCATGCCGGGACGCAGTTCGACCCGGAGGTCGCGCGCACCTGGATCGAGCTGGTCGAGGCACGCGAGCGCAGCGACAGCCTCCTCGCCCTCCCGGCCGAGCTATGAGCGCTGTCGCCGCCGACGTCCGGGTCGCCGAGGTGACCCGTTGGGACGTACGCACCGGGACCGAGCAGGTCGAGTCGTGCCACACCGCCCACGCGGCGGTCGCGGACGCCGACGGCCACGTGCTCGCCGCGCTCGGCGACGGGACCGTGGCGACCTTCGTCCGGTCGGCCGTGAAGCCGCTGCAGGCCGCGCTCTGCCTCGACCTGCTCGACGCCGCCGGGATCGCCGCGCCGCCCCCCGAGCAGCTCGCCGTCGCCTGGGCGTCGCACCGGGGTGAGCCCCGCCACCTCGACGCGGTCGCGGGGTTGCTCGCTCGGGCCGAGGTGCCACCCGAGGCGCTGACCTGCCCGCCGGCGGCCGCGCAGGCGGACCCGGGCGCGGCACCGACACGGCTGCAGCACAACTGCTCCGGCAAGCACGCGCTGTTCGCCCTGGCCGGTCGGGCCGTCGGGTGCGCTGGGCCGGACCTGCTGGATCCGGACGGACCGCTCCAGGGTCGGTTGCTGGCCGGGCTCGACGAGGTGATCGGCCCCGTGCCCGCCGTCGGTATCGACGGATGCGGTGCCCCGGCGGTGGTCGCCCCCCTGTCCAACCTGGCGACCGCGTTCGCTCGGCTGGCGACCGAAGACCGGTTCGCTGCCGTCCGCGACGCCGGCCTGGCACATCCGGGGTTGGTCGGCGGCGAGGGGCGGCTGGAGTCGGCGCTGCTCGGCGCAGGGGTCGTCGCCAAGGTGGGTGCGGAAGGCGTGTACGGCGTCGGCTGGCGGGATCCGGACGGCCATGGACGTGGGCTGGCGATCAAAGCCACCGACGGAGCGGGACGGGGGGTGGCTGCGGCGACGAACGCGCTGCTCGAGCAGCTCGCGGTCGTGCCGGTCGGGACCTGGGAGCCACCCCCACCGCTCGGCGGCGGCCGGCCTGCCGGCCGGGTCCGCCCCACGGCCGCGGTCGACGGGCTGGCGCGGGCCGTGGCCGTCGCCTGAGCGGGAGGGTCCCTCCGGTACCGTTCGGGGCCCGGGCATCTCCGTGTCCGTTCCCGCCACCTCCTGCAAGGAGCGTGCAGCGTGTCCCCATCCGCGGCCAGCGGCCGGTCGGCTGACGAGCCTGCCGCTGGCACGTCGCCGGACCTGGACGCCGTGGCGTCGGCGGACGACGACGTCGCCGACGGGGCGCTCGATGACCGCTCCGCGATCGACGAGCTGGGGGCCTACATCCGCGACCAGCGCGAGTCGGCGCGGCTCTCGCTGCGCAAGCTGTCCAAGCTCGCCGGGGTCAGCAACCCCTACCTGTCGCAGATCGAGCGGGGACTGCGCAAGCCGTCCGCGGAGATCCTCCAGGCGATCGCCAAGGCGCTGGAGATCTCCTCGGAGACGTTGTACGTCAAGGCCGGGATCCTCGACGAGCGAGAGACGCCGCAGGACGTCGAGGAGGCGATCGCCCTCGACCCGCACCTGACCGACGCTCAGCGGCAGGCGCTGACCGAGATGTACCGCTCGTTCCGGCGGCT
>SKNP01000196.1 GCA_007120485.1 Nitriliruptoraceae bacterium | reverse complement strand
TCCCGCGCCACCGACGCCAGCTGATCGGCCGCCGCCAGGGTCGCGCCAGCGCTCTGCCGGGTCCCGTCCGCCGCCGAGGCGACCGTCGCCACGCTCTGCGCGATCTGCGCGCTGCCGTCGGCCGCCTGGGCGACGTTGCGACCGATCTCCTCGGTCGTGGAGGTCTGCTCCTCCACCGCGGAAGCGATCGTGGCCTGGGTGTCGGCGACCCGGCGGATCACCGCGCCGATGCGCTCGATCTCCATCGCGGCCGTGCCGCTCTCGTCGCGGATCGCGGCGATCCGGGAGGTGATCTGCTCGGTCGCCGCAGCGGTCTGCTGGGCCAGGTCCTTGACCTCGCCGGCGACGACGGCGAAGCCCTTGCCGGCCTCCCCGGCACGCGCCGCTTCGATCGTCGCGTTCAGGGCCAACAGGTTGGTCTGCTCCGCGATGGACGAGATCAGGTCGACGACCTCGCCGATCTCCTCGCTGGAGTTGACCAACTGCTCGACCGACCCGCTGGTCTGCGCGGCGGTCTCGACCGCCTCGGACGCGGTGTCCGACGCATCGGCGGCGGCGCTGGCGATCTCGCTGACGCTGGCGCCGAGTTCCTCGACGGCCGTCGCGACCGTCTGGACGTTGCTGGAGACCTCCTCGCCGGCGCCGGCGACCTCCTCGGCCTGCTCGCCGACCTGGGCCGCACCGCCTTCCAGATCCGTGCTGAGCGCCCCCAGCCGACCGGACTGCGACTCGAGTTCCCCGATCGCCTCGTCCAACGGCCGGGTGATCGACCGCGCGACGAACCACGCCCACACCACGGCGAACAGCACGACGAACAGGACGGCGAGGTAGGTGTTGCGGCTGCTGGCGTCGCTCGCGACCGCGGCGGCGGCTTCGGCGTCCGCGGCGGCGGCCTCGGCCGCGTCGACGATGTCCTGGGTCAGGCGCGCCGCCTCCGCGACCAGCGCGCTGGCCTCCTCCTCGTTGATCCGCACCGCAGCGGTGACCTGGCTGCGCTCCAACGAATCGACGACCTCGGCCCACACCGCATCGAGCTCCGCGTAGGTGTCCGCGAACTCCCCACGCAGCGCCACCACGTCCTCGCTGACCCCCTCGAGGTCGGCGAGCGCCGTCTGGAGCCGTTCGTGCTCAGCGGTCTGGCGGTCGAGCCGCTCGGTCTGGGTGGGCAGGTCGGGCGCGAGCATGGCGCTCTGGAGCTCGACCTGGCGGCCGAACAGCGCCGACTCGATCAGGTTCGCCTGTCGGACGTCGACGACCGCTTCGTCGCGCGCCGCGTCCGACACCTCGCGGTTGTTCTCCGTCGCGGTCACACGCTGGGCAGCCATCACGATGAACACCAACACCAGCACCCCGAAGGCGGCGAAGAGCCGGTTCCGCAGGGACAGCGACGTACGCATGGTGGGCTCCCGACCTCGATACCTCTGGCACCGACGTCACGGGAACGACACCGCGACGTCGGTGTCCATCGCCCGTCGGCGGCCCGACCCCCGGGACCAGCGCACCGTGACCGCCGGGGGTCACCTTGCGCGCTCGACGCACGCCCGGTTCGGGCGACCCCTCGGGCGACGCGGAGCACGTCGGTCACGCCCGCCGGTCCTGGACGACCGACCGGGTCGCGACCTCGCCCCCACACCACCGCCGGGTAGCGTCGCGGACCGTGCCTTCCCACTTCCGAGCCCCGAGGCGAGACGTGCCAACCGACGTGTCCACGATCGAGACGCCCCGCATCACCGTGCCGGCCCTGGGGTTCGGCACCTTCCAGCTCGAACCGGACGATGCCTACCGCTGCGTCACCGCGGCACTCGAGGCCGGCTACCGCCATATCGACACCGCGCAGATGTACCGCAACGAGGAAGCGGTGGGCCGTGCCATCGCTGACAGCCCGGTCGACCGCGACGAGGTGTTCCTCACCACGAAGGTGCCGCCGGACGCTGCCGCCCCGACCGACGTCGAACGCACCCACAAGGAGAGCCTGCAGCGGCTCGGCGTCGACCACGTCGACCTGCTGCTGCTCCACTGGCCGTCCGAGCACGTCGCTCCGCTCGAGGTGACGATGGAGGCGTTCACCGACCTGCGCGAGCGGGAGATGACCCGCCACATCGGCGTGTCCAACTTCCCCTCGGCGATGCTCCAGCGCGCCTTCGACCTCGCCCCCATCGTCAACGACCAGGTCGAGCACCACCCCTTCCTCTCCGTCGACCGGATCATCGAGGTCCTCGACGCCAACGACGGGTTCCTCACCGCCTACTGCCCCATCGCCCAGGGCGCGGTGCTCGATGACCCGGTGCTGGTCGAGATCGGCGAGACCCACGGCGTCGGCCCGATCCAGGTCACCGTCCGGTGGATGCTGCAGCGCGGCGTCTCCGCGATCCCGCGCACCTCGAAGCCCGAACGGGTCGCGTCCAACGCGGACGTGTTCGGCTTCGAGCTCTCCGCCGACGAGATGGCCCGCATCGATGGCCTGCGTCGCGGGCAGCGGCTGATCGACCCCGCGTCCCTCCAGGTCCCGTGGGACGACGAGTAGACGAGTAGCGGGACGGTGCACCGGCGAGCGGCGAGCGAGCGGCCGGCGAGTCAGCCACCGGCGAGCGGCCCACCGGACGCACCGGCTCCTAGCGGTCGTCGCTCCACGGGTCGCTCAGCGGCTTTGCGAGCAGGGCGACGGTCTTCTCCCCACCGTCGGTGTCCTGCTGGCCGACCTCGACGAACCCGCGACGCTGGTGGAAGGCGAGCGACCCCGGGTTCGGTGGTTCGAGGTTCACCTCGCAGGTGACCTCCTCCCGCCGTTGCCGTCGAGCGACCTCCTCGACCACGTCGTAGAGGACATCCCCGATCCCCCGCCGCCGCGCCGAGCTGGCTACCGCGATGCGATCGACGTAGAGGTGGTCGGTGCCGCGCCGCTCGAACCAGCGGTAGTTGTCGCTGCCGTAGGCCTCCCCGGGCGCGACGGCCACCAGGAAACCGCCGAGCTGCCCACCTTCCACCGTCGCGACGAGCGCCAGCGCCGCATGGGACAGCAACGGCGCCAACCCGTCGACGCCGAGATGGCCGACCTGGGGCACCTCGGCATCGTTCAGTTCGACCACCGCGGCGTGGTGGTGCGGCGACATCGCCTGTACGGACACCCCGGGCGGGCCCCCTCCGGACGGGTCGGGGGCCAGCGGTTCGGGGGACGTCGGCGGCATCGGAACCTCACGGGCGGGGTGTCGGAAGCGTAGGCTCCGCCAGCCGGCACCGACCCACCGACGTGGGGGGCTCGCCCATGGGACGCGACATCGACGAGACCCGGTTCACCCGGGAGGACCGTCAGCGCTACCGCGACAAGGTCAAGCGCGACCTGGCCGTCCTCCAGCGGATGCTCGACGAGGGCCGGTTCGAGCGCGAACGCAAGCTGATCGGGGTCGAGGTCGAGTTCTACGTCGTCGATGAGGCCGGCGAGCCGACGATGATCAACGAGGAGCTGCTCAGCCGGATCGAGTCCGCCGACTTCCAGACCGAACTCGCCCAGTTCAACATCGAGTTCAACCTCGCTCCGCACAAGCTGGTCAGCACCGTCTTCCGGGAGATCGAGGAGGAGCTGACGACCTCCTTCGCCCACGCGGACCGTCGGGCCAGCGAGCTGGACGCACACGTGGCGATGTTCGGGATCATCCCGACGCTCAAGGACCTCCACGTCACGATCCAGAACCTCTCGGCCAACCCGCGCTACCACCTGCTCAACGAGCAGATCCTCGACGCCCGGGGCGAGGACCTCCAGCTCCAGATCGAAGGTGTCGAGCGGCTATCACTGCAGGCGTCCTCGATCGCGATGGAGGCCGCCGCGACCTCCGTCCAGCTGCACCTGCAGGTCAGCCCCGACGGCTTCGCGACCGCCTGGAACGCCGCCCAGGCCATCGCCGGCGCGCAGGTGGCGATCGGCGCCAACTCACCGTTCCTGCTCGGCAAGGAGCTCAACCGCGAGACCCGCATCGCCCTGTTCGAGCAGACGATCGACACCCGCTCGGAGGAACTCACCGCCCAGGGGGTCCGGCCGCGGGTCTGGTTCGGTGAACGCTGGATCGACCGGGTCATGGACCTGTTCGACGAGAACGTCCGCTACTTCCCCGCGTTGCTGCCTCTGCTCGACGACGAGGATCCGGAGGCGGTCCTCGGCCGTGGGGACATCCCGCACCTGCCGGAGCTGGTGCTGCACAACGGCACGGTGTACCGCTGGAACCGGCCCATCTACGCCGTCGCCCGCGGCAAGCCACACCTGCGGCTGGAGAACCGGGTCCTGCCGGCCGGCCCGACGATGGCCGACATCGTCGCCAACGCCGCCTTCTACTACGGCCTGGTCCGCGGGTTGGTCGACCAGGACGAACCGATCTCCCGGCAGCTGTCGTTCGCCGCAGCCGCCGACAACTTCCGCTCAGCCGCCCGCGACGGCATCGACGGCGAGCTGTACTGGCCGGGTGTCGGGCAGGTCCCCGCCAGCGAGCTGATCCTGCGCACGCTGCTCCCGATCGCCCGGGCCGGCCTCGACGCCTGGGACGTCGATCCCACCGACCGCGACCACTACCTCGGCATCATCGAGCAGCGAGCACTGCACCGTCGTACCGGCGCCAACTGGCAGGTCCGGACGTTCCGCTCGCTCTTCGACGACGAAGGCCTCGACCGCGACGAGGCACTGATCGAGATGACCCGCCGCTACCTCGAGCACATGCGCACCAACGAGCCGGTCCACCGCTGGCCGCTGCCGTAGGCGCTGCCGGAGGTCCGTGACCGCCGCGGTCGGTGAAAGCCGGGACGTCACCTTCGCGGTCCGCGAGAGCCGGTGTCACCCCCACGGTCCCCCGAAGACCGGAAGACACCTCGACGGTCCCCGAAGATCGGAAGACACCTCGACGGTCCCCGAAGATCAGGGAGACACCGCCACCGTCCGCGACGACCGGGAAACCACCGCCACCGTCCGCGAAGACCGGAAGTCGCCCCCCGGTCCGTGAGTGCCAGAGGCGGGGTCGCCGTGGCCGGCTGCCCGCTTCTCCACAGTTGGTCGATATCCATCATCGGGCTGTCACAGTCTGCTGCGATACTGACTGTCATGCACACCACGACCTCCGCTCCGGCCACCGACTCCGCTCCCGCGGGTGGGACCGGTCGTGCCACGACGGCGCCGGCGGTGGAGCCCTCCACGGACCCGTCGACCGCCGCGGCGCCGGCGGTGGCCCCGTCGGCAGCGGCGCCGGCGGTGGAGCCGTCGGCAG
>SKNP01000110.1 GCA_007120485.1 Nitriliruptoraceae bacterium | reverse complement strand
CCCCAGACGGCGACGTGGCCGTCCGCCGGGCTGCGGCGGGACGCCGCCTGCCCCCGTCCGTGAGCGGACCCTAACGGGGGTCATCGTCGGGTTGAAGGCCGACGATCCCGGCGAGTAGGTCGTCGACCAGTTCCTCGATCGGTGGCCAGTCGATGGACGGACGTGCCGTGGTGAGGCTCGCAAGGCCGTGCAACCCCGCCCAGATGAGCATCGCCATCCGGTGCGGATCGCCGGCCCGGGCGACCCCGGCCTGCTGGCACGCGGTGACGCCGCCGGTCAGCGCCTCGAAGGCTTCCGTGCCGGACGGTCCGCCCGGAAGCAGCGTGTCGCGACGGCTGGTGAACAGCAGCGCGTAGCCGCCGGGCTCATCAGCAGCCCACCACAGGTAGGCCAGGCACCCACCCCGTAGGGCACCGGCAGCGTCACCGCGCTCGGCCGGTGGACCTGCGCCCGCGCCGATGGCCCGCGCCAACGAGCCGAAGCGACGGCTGACCGCCTCGCGGAGGACCTCTTCCTTCGAGCCGAAGTGGCGGTAGAGCGACGGGGGTGTGACTCCCACCCGTTCGACGATCGCCCGCACCGTGACCGCTCGTTCGTCGCCGGTCTCGGTCAGCAACGCCTCGGTGGCCTCGAGCAGCTCATCGCGCAGTTGCTCGCCCTCGCCCCGGCGATTGCGATCACGAGCCACTGGACACCTTCGTTATCGTTCGTTAGGTTAACAGTCGATATCGTAGAGGACGGAGATCGAGATGTCGAAGACGACGACGATGCGAGACGGGACGGAGACCGCGGTGGCGGTACCTCGGTCGCCGAGGTGGGCGCGGTGGCTGACGCCGGTGCTGGGGTGGTTCTTCGCGGGGGCGGGCGTGATGCGGCTGCTCCCGGTGCCGTTCGACGTGGCGCTCTTCGCCTCCTGGGGACTGCCGGGCTGGTTCCGCGCCAGTGTCGGCGTCGCTGAGCTGCTCGTCGGCGTCCTCGCGCTCCGGCCGGCGACGCGGCAGGTCGGGCTGGTCGGGATCGGCGTGGTCATGGTCTCGGCCGCGACGATGCATGCCGCCCTCGGGCATGGGCTGGTCGCGCCGGTTCTCGCCAACGCGCCGCTGGCCGCCGCGGCGTTCGCGTGCGCCTGGGCGACGCGGTTCGAGTTGCTGCGATGACGCGGACCTGGGGAGCGGACCGGTCCGAGAGCAAGCGGTACGGCCGTGACACGATCGAGTTCAACCGGGTCGTCAACCTCAGCGACGCGCTGTTCGCGATCGCGCTCACGCTGCTCGTGTTGTCCCTCGACGCCTCCGCGGTGTCACTCGACCGGTTCGCCGGGGCCGTGCTCGACCAACCGGGTGAGCTGATCGCGTTCGTGCTGAGCTTCGCCGTGGTCGCGAACTTCTGGTGGATCCACCACCGGTTCCTGGCCAACCTCCAGATCGTGGAGGTCGGGCTCATCCTGGTCAACCTGGCCCTGCTCGGCGCGATCGCCTTGATCCCGTTCCCCACGAGCCTGCTCGGTCGCGACCCGACCGCACGTGGTGCCGTCGTGCCCTACCTCACGGTGCTGAGCATCGTCGCGATGATCCACCTGCTCCTGCTTGTGCGTGCCAACGCGGTCGCGGCGTGGAGGCGGCCGATGCCCGACGGGCTGTTCCCATGGCTGCTCGCCGGCTGGGGAGCGAGCACCTTCGTCACGGTGCTGGGGCTGGCGGTCGCGTTCGTCGTGCCGGTCGCCGGTCTGGTGATGCTGCTGTTGACCTGGCCGGTCGAAGCCCTCGTGGCCTGGCGGGCGCCAGACAGCTACCGCGAGTGGGGATGAGCGGTCACCCCATGACCGTCCCCGGCGCCATCGGGGGCCGCCACCGCGGCGCCTGACGGCCCGTCGCATCGCGGCTGGCAGACTGGCTACCTGTCGGCCCGACGATCTTGGGGAGTGACTCGATGGGGAGCGAGGCAAGCGAGACGCTCGACCCGGACCCCGAGGAGGAGGCGACCCCACGCGAGCGAGCCGCTGCGGTGCTCGAGCGGCGCCTGGACATCCCCATGGCCGTGTTGGCCGCTGTCTGGGCCGCACTGGTCGCCTACGAGCTGGTGGCGCCCCGTGAGGCCCTTCCCGCGCTGACCGTCACCGGCAACGTGATCTGGGCGATCTTCGCGCTCGAGCTCCTCGCCAAGTTGATCGTTTCGGGGCGGCCTGGTCGGTTCCTGGTTCGCCACTGGCCGTCGTTGCTGTTCCTGTTGCTCCCCGCGCTCCGGATGCTGCGGGTGATCCGAGCCGTGCGCGCTTTCCGGGTCCTGCCAGCGGCCCGGGTGCTGGGCTCCTCCTACCGGGCGGTGGGCACCGCGCGGGGGTTGCTCGCCGGGCGCCTGCAGTTCCTGCTCGCGGCCACCGCCGTCGTGGCCTTCGGCGGCGGCCAACTGCTGTTCGTTCTCGAGCGCGGCCGTGAGGGCGCGATCACCTCGCTGGGCGACGCCCTGTGGTGGTCGGCGAACCTGGCGGTCTCCTCGACGCTCATCTCCGAGCCGGTGACGCTGGTCGGGCGCGTGCTCGCGATCGTGCTCTCGGCGTACGCGATCGTGGTGTTCGCCTCGGTCGCCGCGGCGCTCGGCGCGTTCTTCGTGGAGTCCCGCCAGGAGCGCGCCGTGGCCGAGGACGACACGTAGCCAGCAGCGGACGAGGTGCTCGCGGGCACGGACGGGGAGACGGACGCCGACATGCCCGCAAGGTGGTGGTTGGCTGACGCGGTTCGGCATCGTGCCATCGTTCGTTTCCGGGGGCTCTCGCGTCGGCGCTCCCTATACTCCGAGAGCGGACGGTCGGTGTCCGGCGGAGCCACGCCAGACTGCAGGACGTTGCCCGCAGCTCGGTGTACGCGCTCGATGGCCAAGGGATCGACCATGAGTGAACGTGCTTGGCTCGAGCACTACCCGCCCGGCACCGAGCCAGAGCTCGGCGAGGTCCCCTACCGCAACCTGCCCGATCTGTTGCGGCAGTCGGCAGCGCGGTACGCCGATGCGATCGCCTTCACGCACTGCATGCCCAACGGCATGAACGGCTCGCTTCGGTTCGGCGAGGTCGAGCGACACGCCGATGAGTTCGCGGCGTACCTGCGGGAGGTCGTCGGGCTCGAGCCGGGTGACCGTGTCGCCGTGCAGATGCCCAACGGGCTCAGCTACCCGGTGGTTGCCTTCGGCATCCTCAAGGCGGGTTGTGTACTGGTCAACACGAACCCGCTCTACACCGCCTCGGAGATGACGCACCAGTTCAACGACTCCGGCGCGCGGGCGCTGGTGATCATCGACATGTTCGCCGACCGCTTGCCGGAGGTGTTGCCACAGACGCAGATCGAGACCGTGGTCACCGTGCGGATCTCGGAGTTCCTCCCCACGGTCATCGCCGGCATCATCCGTGCGACGCAGCGCTACTGGAACCGCACGGTGCCGCCGATCACCGTCGAGCACACCTCGCTGCAGGGAGCGCTAGCGGCGGGTCGCGAGCGAATGGAAGCCGGCTCGGACGTCGAGGCGTACCTCGCGGACATCGACCTCGATTCGCTGGCGGTGCTGCAGTACACCGGCGGCACCACCGGTGTTTCCAAGGGCGCGATGCTCTCGCACGGCAACCTGGTCTCCAACACGCTGCAGATGCTCGCGATGTGCGGCGCCTACATCCGTCCGGGTGAGGAGACGGTGCTCACCGCGTTGCCGCTCTACCACGTCTTCGCCTTCACCGTGAACCTGGTCGGCTTCTACTCCATGGGTGCGTGCAACATCCTGATCCCCTCACCGCGCCCGCCCAGCAACCTCAAGCGTGCGCTCGAGAACTACCCGATCACCTGGATCACCGGCGTGAACACGCTCTTCGATGCGCTCCTCCACGAGCGCTGGTTCCTCGAGTACCCGCCGCACGCGCTGCGCGCGTCCGCGGCCGGCGGCATGGCGCTGCACCACACCGTCGCCGAGCGCTGGCGGGAGGTCACCGACACGCCGATCGTCGAGGGCTATGGGCTGACGGAGTCCTCCCCGGTGCTGACGTTCAACCCCCTGGGTGGAACGGTCAAGGACGGCACCATCGGCATGCCCGTGCCCTCGACGGAGGTGCGGTGCGTCGATGAGGACGGCAGCCCGCTGCCGCCCGGGCAGGCGGGGGAGTTGGTCGCGCGCGGTCCGCAGATCATGCAGGGCTACTGGCAGCAGCCCGAGGAGACGGCGGCGACGCTCAAGGATGGCTGGTTGCACACCGGGGACATCGGCGAGATGGACGAGATGGGCTACTTCCGGATCGTCGACCGCAAGAAGGACATGATCCTGGTCAGCGGCTTCAACGTCTATCCCAACGAGGTCGAGGAGCGCATCGTCGAGTTGCCGACCATCCGTGAAGCCGGGGTGGTCGCTGTGCCTGACCCGAAGACGGGCGAGGCGGTGCATGCCTACGTGGTTTCCGACGATCCCGCCCCCTCGGAAGCGGAGATCCTCGCCCACTGCCGCGAGTACCTAACGGCGTACAAGGTGCCGCGTGGTGTCTGGTTCGTCGACGAACTGCCGAAGAGCCCGATCGGCAAGATCCTGCGCAAGGAACTACGCAAGGACATGGCTGCGGCGTCGCCCGCGGCGGAGGACCCTGATACAGGGTCGACGGCCGGGCCATCGGGGGGGTAGCCATGTCGATCATGTCGCTGTCAACGCTCGCGATGCAGGCGCCCGACCCGGACCACGAGGTGGTCACGCAGTTCGAACAGGTCATGCTCGTCGGGTTGGTCTTCGTGATCATGTTCGGACTCGGCGCCGGCCTGACGCCGCGAGACTTCCTGTCCGCACTGCGACGCCCCTGGGGGCTGATCATCGGCTGGGTCACCCAGTTCGCGATCATGCCCTTCCTCGCCTTCCTGCTGGTGCTGGGCCTGATCCTGCAGTTGCCGCAGGAGTTCGCTGCACCCCTCGCCCTCGGGGCACTGCTCATGGGGTCCGTGCCGGCCGGGACCACGTCCAACATCTTCACCTTCTTCTCCAAGGGCAACCTCGGGCTCAGCCTGATGATGACGACCAACTCGACCCTGTGGGCGGTGGTGATGACACCGCTGGCGCTGCTGCTGTACGGCAACCGATTCATGCCGGCGGATCTGGACCTGCAGATCCCGATCGACAACATCATCGTCACGCTCGTGATCCTGCTGGTGCCGGTGGCGGCCGCCATGGTGGTCCGGCGCTACAGCCCGAACGTCGGGGCGGTGATGGAGTTGATGGGCGGCTTCTTCGGCCTGTTCTT
>SKNP01000478.1 GCA_007120485.1 Nitriliruptoraceae bacterium | reverse complement strand
TTCGGCGGGCGACCCGACCCGCGCCCGTTCGGCGGGCGACCCGACCCGCGCCCGTTCGGCGGGCGACCCGACCCGCGCCCGGGTGGTCGGTGGTGTCCACCCGGTCCGCGAGCTCCTACGTTCCGAGCAGCCGGTGACCGAGCTGCTGCTGTCGCGCTCGGGCGACGCGGAGATCGCCGAGCTCGAGCAGCTCGCCGCGGCACGCGGTGTCCCGGTCAAGGGCGAGCGGGATCGCGACGAGTTGGACGCCGTCTCGGGCGACCTGGTGCACCAGGGCGTGGTCGCGCTCGCGCCCGCGTTGCCGTCGGTGACGGTGGAGCACCTGGTCGAGCTGGCCGCCGCGGCCGACGAACCGCCGCTGCTGGTGGCCCTCGACCACGTGACCGACCCGCAGAACCTCGGTTCCATCGCCAGGACCGCGGACGCGGTCGGCGCCCATGGGTTGATCCTCCCCGAACGTCGCGCGGCCGGTGTGACGCCATCGGCGGAGAAGGCGGCCGCCGGTGCGTTCGCGCACCTTCCGGTCGCGACCGTCGCGAACCTCAACCGCACCCTGGCGGTGCTCGGCGAACGGGGAGTGTGGTCCATCGGGTTGGACGGCGACGCCGACGGCCTGCTCGCCGACCACCCGCTGGTCAGCGAGCCGTGCGTGCTCGTGGTCGGAGCGGAAGGTGCCGGCCTGGCGCGGCTGACCCGTGAGCGCTGCGATGCGCTGGTGCGGCTGCCCATGCGCGGACACGTCGGCTCGCTCAACGCCTCCGTGGCGGCCGGTGTGGCGCTGTACGAGCTGCTGCGCGCCCGCGGGCGACGCTGACCTGCGCGAGACGGCTGGCGGGCCGTGCTACCGGCCGCTGCCAACCGCCGGACCTGCCCGGGACGGCTGCACCGGCCCGTGTTCGAACTCCGGGTAGATCGGCCAGGTCCGGGCCCGGACGTGCTCGTAGACCACGGAGGTCTCGAGCCGGGCGACCTCCTCCCGGGTGGTGAACGCGGCCATCGCCAGCTCCCGGAGGTGATCGGTGTCACGCACCGCCACGTGGACCAGGAAATCCACGGCACCGGTGAGGTGGGTGACCGACATCACCTCCGGCAGCGACAGCGCGTGGTCGCGGAACGAGGTGACCACGTCACGGGAGTGGCGCTGCAGGTGGACCTGGATGACCGCCTGCAGGCCGATGCCGATCAGCGCCGGATCCGGCTCCGCGTGGACGCTGCGGAGCACCCCCGAGGCGAACAGCCGACGCACCCGCTCGTGGGTCGCTGAGGTCGACAGCGACGCGATCGCGGCCAGTTCCTTGATGGTCCGCCGGCCATCCTCCTGCAGGGCGTCGATGAGCGCGACATCCGTCCGGTCGAGTGGGCCCATAGGCGCCTCCGAGTCGGAAAGACTTCGATGGACAACAGTGTGAAGCGTCGAAGATACTGGAACGACACGCTTGAGCGGGAGGATGTCCGTATGGCGAGCATCGACACGGCGGTCGTCCACGGCGGCCGCGACGACCTGACCGCCGCCGGGGTGCACGCCCCGCCGCTCGACCGGTCGACCACCTACCCGCTCGCTTCCCTGCGATCGGGGACCGCGGACCTGGCCCGCCTCGCCGACGGTGCGGCCACCCCGGTGGACTCGCCGGTCTACGCACGCCTGCACAACCCGACGGTGGCGCGTTGGGAGCGTGGGATCGCCACGTTGGAGCGGGCCGACGCTGCCGTCGCGTTCGGTTCGGGGATGGCGGCGGTCACCGCCACGTTGCTGGCGGCCGGCGCGATCGGGCGGCACGTCGTCGCGATCCGGCCGCTCTACGGCGGCACCGACCACCTGCTGGCCAGCGGTTTGCTCGCGACCCGGACCACCTGGGCCCGTCCCGACGAGGTCGCCGACGCGATCGAGGACGACACCGCCCTGGTGATCGTGGAGACCCCGGCGAACCCGACGCTGGCGCTGGTCGATCTGGCCGCCGTCGTCGAGCAGGCCGGCGACGTTCCGGTCCTGGTCGACAACACCTTCGCCACGCCGATCCTGCAGCGTCCGCTCGAGCACGGCGCGACCTGGGCGCTGCACAGCGCCACCAAGGCGTTGGGGGGCCACGGCGACGTGATCGCCGGGGTCGTCGCCTGCAGCGAGGAGCGGGCGCAGGCCCTGCGACAGGTGCGCATCGTCACCGGTGCGCTCCTCGACCCGCAGGCCGCCTACCTGTTGCACCGCAGCCTGCCCACGCTCGCGCTGCGTGTCCGTGCGGCGCAGAACTCTGCCTGCGAGCTGGCCAAGCGCCTGCAGGGCCGCGCCGGTGTGACCGCCGTCCACCACCCCAGCCTGCCGGAGTGCGACCTCGACGGCCTCGTGGACCGCCAGATGGACGGCCCCGGCAGCCTCCTGGCCATCGAGGTGGAGGGTGGCTACGAGGCAGCAGCCCGGGTCATGGAGCACGTCGCACTGTTCACGCCCGCGGTCAGCCTCGGTTCGACCGACTCGCTGATCCAGCATCCGGCGGGGCTGACCCACCACGTGGTCGACGACGAGGCGCGCACCGCCAGCGGCGTCGGCCCAGGTCTGTTGCGGCTGTCGATCGGCATCGAGGACGTGGACGACCTCTGGGACGACCTCGACCAGGCCCTGCCGGTGGGTCCGACCGGCTGATCCCGGAGGGCCTCGACCCGGCCCCGCGCCGACGGGTGAGCGCGGACGGCTCGCTGCGGGGTGGCGGGACCGTAGGTCGAGGGCGTCCGACTACCTTCGCGGACCGTTCGATCGCCGATCCCGTGGAGTCGCTGCGTGCAGCCCGAAGATCTCGACCACCTCGTCGTCCCCGCCGATCCACAGCTGCACCCCGACGGTCGGCGGGTCGCGGTCGTCGTTTCCGCCGTCGATCTGGACGACGACCGGTACGTGCGGACGATCCACGTCCACGACGGCGAGCTGCGACCGTTCACCCACGGGCCCTCGGACGGATCACCACGGTGGTCGCCGGATGGCCGATGGCTGGCGTTCGTCCGCAAGGGGGAGGCCGACGACGCCAAGCCGCAGCTGGCGATCATGTCGGCCGACGGCGGCGAGGCGACGATCCGCACCGATCTGCCGTTGGGCGTCAGCGACCTGGCCTGGTCGCCGGACAGCCAGCGGCTCGTGGTGGTCGGCCAGGAGTGGAGCGCGGCGCTGGCGGAGCTCGACGACGATGACGAGCGTCGCCGGGCACCGAAGCGCATCACCCGCTTGCCGTACCGCAGCGATACCGATGGGCAGATCCACGAGCGACAGCAGCACCTGTGGCTGGTCGACCGCGAGGGGGACGCGGAACCGCGCTGCCTGACCCCGGGGGACGGTCGCGAGTCGTCGCCGGCCTGGCGTCCGGATGGCGGAGCGATCGCCTACCTCACCCCGACCGACGACGAGCTCGAGCCGCACACCCGAGTGGTAGAACTCGAGCTGGAGACCGAAGCAGCCCGGGACCTGCTCGCTGCCGGCATGTGGCACTGGGTCGGCTACGACCCCCAGGGCCGTGTCTTCGTCGCCGGTCTGGAGAGCCCCTACCACTGGCCCGGCGTCAACGGGATCTGGCGGGTCGACGACATCGACGGCCAGCCGCAGCCGGTCGCGTTGACGACCCACCTCGATCGTGACGCCGTCAACGGCGTGGCGTCGCCGCCGGCGTTCGTCGGCGACGGGATGGTGTCGAGCCTGGAGGACGCGGGCACGGTCGGGCTGATCCGGATCGCTGACCGGGCGGTGGTCGACGAGCCACAGGTCGAGCAGCTGGTCACCGGATCGCGCTGCGTCACCGGCTACAGCGCCACCGCGGACGGTGCGGTGGCGTTCACGGTGACCGACCCGCGGACCCCTGGTGAGTTGTGCCGGCTGGACGCTGGCGAGGAACGCCAGCTGTCGAGCTTCGGCGACGACTTCCGCGCCGAGGTGACCGTGCTCCCGACGGAGCGGTTCGACGTCACCCGCGACGGCGCGAGCATCGATGTGTGGGCGGTCCGGCCGCCCGGGTTCGACGACGCGGCACCCGGCAGCGTGCCCGTGGTGTTCAACATCCACGGTGGACCGACCGCCCAGTACGGCGACAGCTTCTTCGACGAGTTCCAGGTCGAGGCCGCGGCCGGCTACCTGGTCGTCGGCGCCAACCCGCGGGGCTCGTCGGGTCGCGGGACCGACTGGGCCCGGGCGGTCGTCGGGGCCTGGAGCGACCCGGACAGCGTGGACACCCTCGACCTCGAAGCGGTCATCGACGGCGCGCTGGAGCGCTTCCCGCAGGCGGACCCCGAGCAGGTCGGCATCATGGGCGGATCGTACGGCGGCTACGCGACCGCACGTCTGCTCGCCCGAAGCCGGCGCTACCGATCGGCGATCGTCGAGCGCGGGCTGTTGCAGTGGGAGTCGTTCGCCGGGACCTCGGACATCGGCCCGTTCTTCGACCGGATGTTCCTCGCGGCGTCGCTGATCGACGGCGCCGAGGTCCACAACGCGGCCAGCCCGCTCCGGACCGCACACGACATCACCACGCCGACCCTGGTGCTCCACAGCGAGCGGGACTGGCGCTGCCCGGTCGAGCAGGGCGAGCAGTTCTTCGTCGCGCTCAAGCGGGCCGGCGTGGCGACGGAGATGGTGCGCTTCCCCGACGAGGGGCACGAGCTGACCCGCTCCGGCGCGCCTCGACATCGACGCGAACGGTTCGACGCCGTGCTTGACTGGCACGGCCGCCACCTCAGGGGCTGAGGTCGCGGCGTCTGTGGGGTGCGCGTGACGGACGACAGCCCGGATGACGCGATGGTCCGACCGCGCGGTCGACGGTCGGCCAACGACGCTCACCCACCGCCACCTGCCGATGAGGGTGGCGGGTGGCTCGAGCTGTTCGAGGCGATGGCCGGCGGGCCGACGGACGTCGACATCCAGGAGCCGCTGCCGGCGCTCCAGCCGGTGTTCGATGCGCTCGCTGCGCACCTGACCCTCGACGAGCTCGTGGTCCTGGCACGCCCGCTGGGAGATGAGCAGGCACCGCTCGAGGTGCTGCTGCGGGTCGGTCCTCCGCGTGTGATCACGGCCGAGTTCGCCTTGCCGCCCGAGGTCGTCGGCGCACCCCGAGCGGGGGACGTGGTCACGGTCGACCCGGCGCCCCCTCAGGTTCGTGGGTTGGCGGCCCCGATCGATCTGGTGTGGATCGCCGGGGGCGAGGTGCTCGCGGTCGCGGCCCCGGCGCAGCCGCCGCCCTTCGAGGGTGCTCGTGCCCGGCTCGCCTGGAGCGTCGGACAGCTGATCGAGC
>SKNP01000278.1 GCA_007120485.1 Nitriliruptoraceae bacterium | reverse complement strand
CTCCACGTCATCCCGGTCGTGCCGCGGACCATCTCCGGCAAGAAGATGGAGGTCCCGGTCAAGCGGCTGCTGGAGGGCGAGCCGCTGGAGCGCGTCGCCAACCCCGGCGCGATGGCCGACCCGGCCGCGCTGGACCCCTTCGTTGCGCTCGCGGCGGGGTAAGTTCGGCAGTCGGGTGTGATGGCATGGACCCAAAAGGGGCGGGCCCGTCCTGCTGACTGCGAACCCGACCCCGTCGCCTTGGTGGGTGGCGGGGTCGCGTCCGTCTCTCACGCCACCGGGACCGGAAGGTCTCGGCTGCCCGCGCGTGGCGGGCTGGCTGGAACGGTTGCGGCCTCGGACGACCTGTGCCCACCCTCACGATGGTGATGTGTGGGTTCGGTCTCACCTGGTCTCGGCTCGCCGTTTCGTGTCTCCCCGCGTATCGAGGCGACATGCTGCTGTTGCTGCTCGCGCATCAGGCGTTGGCCTTCAGCGGCGATGTTGCGTGCGGCGTTCACGTCCCGGTCGAGCGTGATTCCGCAACCTTCGCAGTGATAGACCCGTTGCCACAGTGCGAGCTTGGCTCTCGCACCGCACTGTGAACAGGTCTGCGTACTGGGGTAGAACCGACCGACCCGCACCATGCTCGCGGATCGGTCGTTGGTCTTGTAGTCGAGCTGGCGGACGAGCTCACCCATCGAGGCCTCCGCGACGGAGCGGCCGTTGCGCAGGCCCTTGCGTCGTGCCATCCCCGCGACGTTGAGATCCTCGACGCAGATGACGTCGAACCCGCCGGCCAGCCGCCGCGACAGCTCGTGTAGGAACAGCTTGCGGGTCGAAGTGATCTTGCCGTGCAGCTTCGCGCGGCGGCGCAGCAGCTTGGCCCGGTTCTTCGAGCCCTTCACGCAGCGTGCGATCGCCCGGTCGAGCCGACGTAGCCGGGTCAGGTGCCGCTCGAGCACCAGGGGGTTGGGGACATGGCCGTGTTCGTCGGTCAGTCCCGGAACCGGCCGGTCGAGGGTGACCAGGTGCTTCAAGCCCAGATCGACCCCGATCGCGCCACCATGATGCTTGACTGGCTCACCGGGGTTGCGCAGCCGTGTCGAACCGTCGAGCAGCCGTAGGCGGAACACCGCCTTCCACCGGCCGCCCTCGAACTTGATCGTGAGCGCCTGGACCTTGGCCCGTCCCGTGTCGCATAGCTGCCACACCTCACGGACCGCCTCCGACTGGTGGCTGTGTAGCCACGCAATCTCGGACCGACGGTCCCGGCCGGCTTCCTGCTGCGCCTTCGGGCGGGTGTGGCGTCGCTCCCAGCTGCCCTCTGCAGCACGTCGGGGCAACATAAGCCGGACATGTTCGTTGCTGTCCGGGTTGATCCAGTGCCGGTGATCGACCCCGTCGGCGAGCTCGACGAACGTGATCGCTTGGCGCGAGTGGCGGTTCTTGAACTTCGGGAACGCGACCTTGGGTCCGCGGTGCTTGCCCGAGCGCGACTCGGAGAAGTTCTTGAGCGCGAGCGCGGCGTTGTTCAGACCGGTCTCGAACGCGTGGATGGACACGTCCCGGTGCCACGGATGCACCTCGTCACGAACCGCGCGCCAGCGCTTGGCGATGCTGAAAGCTGACCAGGACAACGCCGGCGTCAGCTCATCCTCGGGCACGCCACGGTCACGCTCGGCCCGACGAACCTCGAGGTTGTCTCGCACCTCCGCGAGCGCCCAGTTGTAGGCGGCCCGCATCGAACCGACATACGACCGCAGCCACCGCTGCTGTGACGGTGACGGGTCCAGGACCACCTCGAAGGCACGGGTGACGTGACCGCACTCGGCAGCCTCAACGTGACCGGTGTCAGAACTCATCACCCGGCACGGTGCTGCACCGGTGTGACACGACCGTTGGGCCCATCCATCACACCTGGCTGCCGAACACGCGGCGGGGTGAGCTCGGCCGCGGGTGGCGATGGACGGGCTCACGTCCGGCTACCGGGGATGAGACGACGCTACCGGGGGAGCCGCCAGCCCGTGCTGCTCCTCAGCGTCGCTACCGATGGAGCGCGGGGTCGACTTGACCCGGCCGGCGGTCACGCCACCACGCGGTCCTTGCCGGCGTGCTTGGCCCGGTAGAGGTGCCGGTCGGCGGCCGCGAGCAGCTCCTCGGGGTCCTCGACCTGCGTCGCGGTCGCCACCCCGACGCTGACGGTGATGACCAGGTCGGGGTCGATCGAGGTCCACGGGTGGTCGCGCACCCGCTCGCACAGCTGGCGGGCCGCGTCGATCGCCTCCGGCAGCGCGGTGTCGGGCAGGATGACGGCGAACTCCTCGCCGCCGTAGCGGGCCGGCACGTCCGCGGTGCGGGTGTGGTCGCGCAGCAGCCCGGCCATGGCCTTGAGGACCTGGTCGCCGACCGCGTGGCCGAACCGGTCGTTGACCGCCTTGAACCCGTCGAGGTCGAGCAGCGCCAGCGAGAGTTCGCGAGCCTGCGCCCGGGCGGTGGCGAACGCCGCGTTGAGCTGACGGTCCAGCGACCGGCGGTTGGCCAGGCCGGTCAGGGCGTCGGTGGCTCCTTCCTGTTCGGCGCGCTCGAGCTGGAAGGCGGCCTGCAGCGCCTGGAGCCGTTCGGTGGAGCGTTCGTCGAACAGCTGCCGGTCGACCTCGTGGAACCGACGGAACCAGGCCAGGGCAGCGGCGTGGTCGCCGACGGCCTCCTCCAGCTCGGAGGTCGCCGCGCACGCGTCGGCGAGTTCGGCCAGGATGCCCAGCTCCTCAGCGTCGTCGACCGCCCGCTGGAGCACCTCGCGGGCCCGGTCGTAGCGACCCAGCTCGGTGTGGATGCGTCCGAGGTGGGTCAGCGACTCGCAGGCGCCTTGCCGGTCCCCGATGCGCCGCTTCAGCTCCAGGCTCGCGATGAACCGGTCGGTCGCGGCCTCCAGCTCACCGCGACGGTGGTGGACGATGCCGATGTTGTTGAGGGCCACGGCCCGACCCCGACGGTTGTCCAGCGACTGCCAACCTCGCTCAGCGGCGGCCAGCTCCCGGAGCGCCTGGTCGTAGGCGCCCTGCTCGGTGAGGACCTTGGCGAGGTTGTTGTGGCACCCCGCCACCCCGTCGCGGTCGTCGAGCTGGCGGCGCAGCTCCAGGCTCTCGCGGTAGGCCCGGATCGCTTCCTCGGCGTCACCCCGGTTGAAGAACACGATGCCCAGGTTGTTGAGCACGTCACCACGACCGTGCTCGTCCCCGGCCAGCCCGAAGCTGGCCCGGGCGTCGAGCAGCAGCTCGAGCGCCTCGTCATGCTGCCCGAAGTAGGTGCGGACCGTCCCCAGGTCGAGCCGGGCGGCGGCACGCGTGGCATGCGCGTCGGGGTCGAGCAGGTCGTCCGCGGCGAGCAGGCAGCGCAGGGCCTCGGCGTACTGGCTCAGGCGCCACCGGCACGAGCCCTCCAGCAACCGCAGTCGCCCGAGATCGTGGTCGTCGACGGCCGGCTCGAGCTCGTCGAGGAGCTCGGTCACCTCCCGCAGCGATGCCGCCGGGTCGAGGCGTCGCTGCGTCCACGTGGCGTCGAGGCGCCGTTCGTGCTCCGGGCCCATCACCACCTCAGGTCAGCTCGTGGTCGCCGAGGGTGGTGAAGGTCAGGCCCCGCTCGCGCAAGCGTCCGATCGCCGCCGCGACACCAGCGGCCGTGCCGCCCCCCGGTGCGTTCATGTGGAGCAGCGCGATCGAGCCAGGTCGGCAGTCCAGCAGCGCCCGCTCCACCTCGGCGGCGCTGAAGGTCGCCCCGGCGTCGCCCAGTACGTCGAAGTTCACCACCTCGAGCCCGAGCTGCTGCACGATCGCCACCGCCACCTCGTCGCCGTACGCGGTGCCCGCGCGGAAGTGCCGTGGGGCGATCCCGGTCAGGTCCTCCAGCACCTGCTGGCAGCCCATCACCTCGTCGACGACGCCAGACGCTGAGGTGGTGCCGGCGATGCCGTACGCCTCCCGGCCGGTGACCGAGATCGGGCGGTGTCCGGTGCCGTGGTTGGCCAGTTCGAAGAGCTCGTCACGCGCGAGCTCGCGTGCGGTGGCCCGGTTCGCCTCGATCCACCGTGCGTTGAGGAACAACGTCGCCGGCACGGCGAGGTCGCGGAGGTGCTCGATCAGCGCCGCGTCGTAGCCGTTCCCGGCGCCACCTCCACACGCGTCGAAGGTGAGCGCGACCGTCGGCTCGTCGGTGGCCAACCGGGTCCGTACCCCGGTGACCTGCTCGCCCCACTCCTGCGGCTGCGCGTCGGCGAGCTCCGGGTCGATCTCCGGAGCGCCGTCCGGGGCAGGGGCGCCGTCGTCCTCCGCGCCCGGCGCACGTCCCTCCGGGTCCACCGGATCGCGGTGCGCCGCGTCGGCGTCCGTCGTCGGGTCACGGGCATCGCGGTCGCGGCGATCCCGGGCGCCGTCGGACGCCGCGACGGACGACCCGGACCCCTCGTCCGCCGGTCGCGGCCCGGCAGTGTCGCCATCCGGGCCCCGCCGGGCGCAGCCGGCGGCCACCAGCGCCGCGGTGGCGCCCAGCGCCAGGAACCGTCGTCGTTTCACCCTCAGACCGTCGTGGTCCACACCACGACCACGGCGACCACCAGCCCCCCGGCGACCAGGCGGCACAGTGCGGTCGGGGTGGTCCGCCGGATCAGGTCGCCCATCGCGATCGCCACCATCGCCAGCCCGACGAGGGGCATCGCCCCCGCGGACTGGTCGGTGAACCGTTCGAGTAGGACGCTGACCGACGCCAGCACCAGGAACGTGAACCCGAACCAGAACGCCCGCGTCGTTGTGGTCCGCTCGTCGGCCTGACCCAGGCGCTGCCAGGCGGCCGCCACCGCTGACGGCGGTACCGGATCCCCGGTGGTCCCGTCGGATGTCTCGGTCACGACCCGCCCGTTCAACGCTGCCTACCCGACGCCAACCATCCAGCCCCGATCGCCCGGCGGTGGTCAGGCTACCAAGGGTGGTACGGACCGATCCGGTCCCAGCCGGCGCGTACGCTCCCGCCCACCGCGATCGCGAAGGACCTGCCAGCCGTGACCGACACCACCTCGACGCCGCCGTTGGCCGAGCAGCGTCCCCACACCCTCACACGTGCCGATGGCTCGAGGGTCGAGGACCCGTGGCACTGGCTGCGCGACCGCGACGACCCGGCCATGCTGGCCTACCTCGAGGCGGAGAACGCCTACGCCGACGCGCAGCTCTCCCCCCTCGAGGAGCTGCAGGAGCAGCTGTTCACGGAGATCAAGGGCCGGATCGAGGAGACCGACAGCTCGGTGCCG
>SKNP01000174.1 GCA_007120485.1 Nitriliruptoraceae bacterium | reverse complement strand
GAGCGGCGCGAGCAGGAGCGCCGCGAACAGGAGCAGCGCGAGGCGGAGCAGGCCGAGCAGCAAGCCGAGGAGGAGGCGGCCGCCTCAGAGAGCGGGTCCGACGGTGGCTCGGGCGGTGGCTCGGACGGTGGCTCCGCCCCGAGTTCCTCCGGCGCCCGCGCGTGTCCGCTCGATCAGCCCCGACACTTCATCGACTCGTGGGGGCATCCGCGCAGCGGTGGTCGTGCTCACCGCGGGACCGACCTGATGGGGCCGTTGGGTACGCCCGTACGCGCCATCGTCGACGGGGTCTGGGACATCCAGAGCCCGGGACCGAACGCCGGGCTGTGGGCGATCCTCCGCGGGTCGGACGGCAACCACTACTGGTACCTCCACCTCGACAGCCACACGGTCTCCGACGGCGCACGCGTCAGCGCCGGCCAGCAGGTCGGGACCAACGGCTCCACCGGCAACGCCGTGGCCGGCGCCGAACACGTCCACTTCGAGCTGCACCCCGGAGGCGGCTCCGCGATCAACCCCTACCCGACGCTCCGGCAGGTCTGCGGCTGAGGGTGCCGCGAGTACGACCTTCGTCGCATCGGGCGATACCGTCGGGCCGGGACCAGAAGCGGTCCCGAGACGCAACGAGGAGCAGCACCGTGCCAAGCGACCAGGTCCGCCGATGAGCGACACCGCGACCGAGAACCGCCCGGGCGATCGTGAACGGGTCCAGCTGCACAGCGCCGTCATCCGGTTCGCCGGGGACTCCGGCGACGGGATGCAGCTGACCGGTGACCGGTTCACCACCCAGAGCGCCCTGGCCGGGAACGACCTGGCCACGCTGCCGGACTTCCCGGCGGAGATCCGTGCGCCTGCCGGCACCTTGGCGGGGGTGAGCTCCTTCCAGCTGCACTTCTCCGACAAGGACATCCACACCCCGGGTGACGCGCCGGATGTGCTGGTCGCGATGAACCCGGCCGCGCTGATGAAGCACCACGAGGCGCTCAAGCCGGGCGGCACGCTGATCCTCAACACCGACGCGTTCTCCGAGCGGAACCTGCAGAAGGCCGGCTACGAGGACGACCCACGCGAGGACGGATCCCTCACCGACTTCCAGGTCCACGAGGTCCCGGTCACCGATCTGACCCTGCGTGCCCTCGAAGGGCACGTCGAGCGGGGCGAGCTCAACAAGAAGGAGGCTGAGCGCTGCAAGAACATGCTCGCGCTCGGTCTGGTCTCCTGGATGTTCTCGCGCTCGGTCGACGAGACCGAGGAGTGGCTGCGCTCGAAGTTCCGGTCCAAGCCGGAGATCGCCGACGCCAACGTGGAGGCGTTGCGCGCCGGGTGGAACTACGGCGAGACGACCGAGGCGTTCGTCTTCCACTACGAGGTCAAGGCGGCCAAGTTGCCGCCGGGCCGCTACCGCAACATCACCGGCAACCAGGCTGTCGCCTACGGCCTGATCGCTGCCAGCGTCCGTTCGAAGCTGCCGCTGTTCTACGGCTCGTACCCGATCACCCCGGCATCGGACATCCTGCACGAACTGGCGAAGCAGAAGAACTTCGGCGTGCAGACCTTCCAGGCGGAGGACGAGATCGCCGCCATCGGCTCGGTCATCGGTGCGTCGTTCGGTGGCTCGCTCTCGGTGACCGCCTCGTCGGGGCCGGGCATCGCGCTCAAGACCGAGGCGATGGGCTTGGCGGTCGCGACCGAACTGCCGATGATCATCGTCAACGTCATGCGAGGCGGTCCGTCAACGGGGCTGCCGACCAAGACCGAGCAGTCGGACCTGTTCCAGGTCCTCTACGGCCGCAACGGTGAGGCACCGATCCCGGTCGTGGCCGCCGAGTCGCCCGCGGACGGGTTCGACGCCGCGATCGAGGCGGCCCGGATCGCGCTGACCTACCGCACGCCCGTGGTGCTGCTCTCTGACGGCTACCTGGCCAACTCGGCCGAGCCGTGGCTCCTGCCGGACGTGGCCGACCTGCCGGACCTGACGCAGGTCTTCGAGTTCACCACCGAGTCGAACAGCGACGACGGGTACCTGCCGTACCTGCGGGACCCGGAGACCCTCGCGCGTCCGTGGGCACTGCCGGGGACGCCGGGGCTCGAGCACCGCATCGGTGGGCTGGAGAAGGACGACGGCAGCGGCCACATCAGCTACGACCCGGTCAACCACCACGCCATGACCCAGGTGCGGCACGACCGGGTCCAGCGGATCGCCGACGATCTGGCCCCGCTGGCGGTCGATGATCCGTCCGGTCAGGCGGACGTGCTGGTCGTGGGCTGGGGATCGACCTCCGGGCCGATCCGCGCGGCGTGCGAGCAGCTCCGGGAGAAGGGTCGGGACGTCGCCCGCGTCCATCTGCGGCACCTCTCGCCGCTGCCGAACGACCTCGACGACCTTCTGCGCAGCTACGGGACGGTGGTCTGCCCGGAGAACAACATGGGGCAGTTGTCCACCCTGCTGCGGGCGCGGACGTTGGTCGACATCAAGGGCTACCACCGTGTGACCGGTCAGCCGTTCGCTTCCGACGAGTTGGCGGACGTCATCGAACAGCATGGGTTCGGAGAGCAGGCATGACCACCAACGAAGGCAAACTGACCAAGAAGGACTTCACCTCGGACCGCGAGGTCCGGTGGTGTCCGGGATGCGGCGACTACGCGATCCTCGCCACGGTGCAGTCGCTGCTGCCCGAGGTGGGCGCTCGCCCGGAGTCGACGGTGTTCGTCTCCGGCATCGGTTGTTCGTCCCGGTTCCCGTACTACATGGACACCTACGGGATCCACTCGATCCACGGGCGCGCCCCCGCGGTGGCGACCGGGCTGGCGATCTCCCGACCCGATCTGGACGTCTGGGTCGTCACCGGTGATGGTGACGGGCTGTCGATCGGCGGCAACCACCTGATGCACGCCCTGCGGCGGAACGTCAACCTCAAGATCCTGCTGTTCAACAACGAGATCTACGGCCTGACCAAGGGCCAGTACTCGCCGACCTCGCCGCTCGGCTCCACCCACAAGTCGACGCCCCTGGGCTCGCTCGACCGGCCGATCAACCCGGTCAGCTTGGCGCTCGGGGTGGAGGCGACCTACGTCGCGCGCTCGATCGACACCGACCGCAAGCACCTCAGCGAGGTCCTGCGAGGGGCGTACGAGCACCGGGGCTCCGCGTTCGTCGAGATCTACCAGAACTGCAACATCTTCAACGACGGCGCGTTCGCGGCGGTCAAGGACAAGGGGCAGAAGGAGCACAACCAGATCCGGCTCACCGATGGCGAGCCGATCACCTTCGGTCCCGACAACGAACGGGCGGTCGTCGCCGAGGCCGACGGATCCATGTCGATCTTGCCGACCGAGGAGGCGGGCGACCGCGTCGTGGTCCACGACCCCGCTCGCGACGAGCCGACGACCGCGTTCGCGCTGTCGCGGCTGGCGCTCAACCCGACCGGGCCGACCCCGATCGGCATCTTCCGGGACGTGGACCGGCCGGTGTACGACGAACTGGTCCGCGAGCAGATCGACCAGGCTCGGTCCGACCAGGGCGAGGGCGACCTCGGCTCGCTGCTGGAGGGCGGCAACATCTGGGACGTCGTCTGACGCCACCTGGGGGCGATGTCGGGCCGGCCGCGCTCGGCTCGGCATCGCCAGCCAACGGCGATCAGGCGGCGTCGTCGTCGGCGTCGTCGGCGTTGGAGACCTCGTCGGGTCGTCGACGGTCGGTTGCGCGCGGGACCAGCAACGCGCCGACGTAGACGATCTGGGCGGCGAGCGCTCCCAAGCCCGCCAACGCCAGCCCGAGGGGTGCCGGCAACGGGATGCTCGTCGGCACGATGGCGCCGACGACCCAGGCCACGGAGAACACCGTCTCCGACCGGGTGAACGCCGCACCTCGCCGGCTGGTCGGCACGGTCGACTGCAGCAGCCCGTCGAAGGCGAGCTTGGCGACGCCCCAGGCGACGCCAGCCGCGCCGGCCAACGCGGCTGCAGCGACCAGCCCGAACCACTGGCCGGCGGAGAACGCGGCCCCGGCCGTCAAGGCCAGGGCGGCGACGACCATCGGCTCCTCGGGCACCCGCCGTTCGAGCATCGGCACCAGCCGTGAGGCGAGCGCGAACCCGGCGCCGGCGGCGCCGAGCAGCGCTCCGAAGTCCAGCAGCCCCGCTTCCCGCTCCTGCAGTTCGAACGCCAGCAACAGGAGCAGGAAGCCGTTGAACGCCCGGACGCCTGCGGTCGCCAGCTGGGCCAGCCGCACGTTCCTCGGCAGCACCAGCCGAACGCGCGGGCTCACCGAGGCCAGCCCGATGCCGCGTCCGTCCGGTTCCGGTAGCCGCAGCCCGATCACCGCGGCGGCCAGGCCAGCGACCGTTGCCAGCGCCAGTGGGCCCCGTGCGTCCAACAGCGCGAGCGCCGGCAGGCCGAGCAGTGCGGCGGCACCACCGGCCAGCACCCCGATCCAGGCCAGGCGGGCGTTCGCCGCGACGAGCGCGCGGGGGCGATCGAGCGCCAGTGGCAGCAAGGAGTTGCGCGTGATGCCATGGACGCGCGACATCACCAGCAGCCCGAAGGCCAGCGGGTAGAGCCACAGCCCGTCGGGCTGCCACACGAGGGCGGCGGCGAGCAGGGCTCGGGTGGCCGCCGCGATGACGAGCGTCGCACGCGTCGCGACGGGGACGCGGTCCAGGACCCGGCCCAGCGTCGGACCGATGATCGCGAAGGGTGCCACCGTCAGCAGCAGGTACAGGGCGACGTTGCCGCGCGCTTCCGCGGACGGCACCGAGAAGAACAGGGTGCCGGCCAACCCGAGCGCCACCAGCGTGTCACAGGCGGTGCTGAAGACCTGGGTGACCGCCAGGTCGCGGAAGCCACGACCGCCGGTCTCGAACAACGACCGCACGCTGCCCGTCAGTCGTCGGACCGGGTCGAAGCCGGGGTCCTCGGCTCGGTCGGGCCGCCTCGGGCGACGCCGAGCCGGCGGACCGGAGGCGGGGCGGCGGTCAGCATCGTCGTCCACGATCCGACGCTACCGCGCCGGACGACCGTGGTCAGCACCGGCTGGTCACCACGACTTGGACCTCCGACGGTGGTCTGCCAGGCTTCGTCCCCCGGGAGACGGTGAGCGCGGCGCCGGCAGCGTTCCGTCAACGATGACCGATGGCGCCGGCGATGGTTCGCGATGGGAGGACGGCGACGGTGGCTGAACATCCGGCGGCGACGGAGGAGGTCCCCGGCATCGATGTCGCCGGGGTGACGGCCTGGCTGGCCGAACGCAGCGACGTGAGCCCACCGCTGCACTTCGAGCT
>SKNP01000526.1 GCA_007120485.1 Nitriliruptoraceae bacterium | reverse complement strand
CGGGTGGCACCATGACCTCCACCGGCGACGTCATCGTCGAGAACGACATCAGCGACGACGAGTTCGAAGCCGCCCTGGAGGGCTCCGTCACCGCGATGGAGGACGGCAAGATCATCGAAGGCGTCGTGGTCAAGGTCGACCCCGACGAGGTCCTGCTCGACATCGGGTGGAAGTCCGAGGGCGTCATCCCCTCGCGCGAGCTGTCGATCAAGCTCGACGTCGACCCCAGCGAGATCGTCGCCGTCGGTGACGTGGTCGAAGCGCTCGTCATGAAGAAGGAGGACGAGGAAGGCCGCCTCGTCCTGTCCAAGAAGCGCGCCCAGTACGAGCGCGCCTGGGGCACGATCGAGCAGATCTACACGGGCGACAAGACCGTCCAGGGCTCGGTCATCGAGGTGGTCAAGGGCGGCCTGATCCTCGACATCGGCCTGCGTGGCTTCCTGCCGGCCTCGCTGGTGGAGATGCGGCGCGTGCGCGACCTGCAGCCCTACGTCGGTGAGACCCTCGAGTGCAAGATCATCGAGCTGGACAAGAACCGCAACAACGTGGTCCTGTCCCGGCGCAAGTTCCTCGAGGAGACCCAGAGCGAGTTCCGTGAGCGCTTCCTCACCTCCCTGCAGAAGGGAGAGGTGCGCGCCGGCGTCGTCTCGAGCATCGTCAACTTCGGTGCGTTCGTGGATCTCGGTGGCGTCGACGGGCTCGTCCACGTCTCCGAGCTGTCCTGGAAGCACATCGACCACCCTTCGGAGGTCGTCGAGGTCGGCGACGAGGTGGAGGTCGAGGTGCTCGACGTGGACCTCGACCGCGAGCGCGTGTCGCTGTCGCTGAAGGCCACGCAGGAGGACCCGTGGCAGGCGTTCGCCCGCGAGCACGAGGTGGGCCAGATCGTCGACGGCGAGGTCACCAAGCTCGTGCCGTTCGGGGCGTTCGTCAAGGTCGCCGACGGCATCGAGGGCCTCGTCCACATCTCCGAGCTCGCGGAGCGCCACGTCGAGGTCCCCGAAGCGGTCGTCAACGTCGGTGACAAGGTCGACGTCAAGGTCATCGACATCGACACCGTCCGACGCCGGATCTCCCTCTCGCTCAAGCAGGCGCAGGTCGCCGACGAGCCGACGGAGCAGGACCCCTACGAGACCGCGCCGGCGGTCGAGACCGCCTACTCCTCCGGCGATGACGCCGCCCCGGTGACCTCCGGGTCGATGGCGGCCGCCTTCGCGCAGGCCGGGTTCGGCGCGGACGCCGCCGACCTCAGCCCCGAGGAGATGGCGTTGGCCGAGGCCGACCTGCCCCCCGAGGAGCGCGAGGACGCCCCCGAGCAGCGTGCGGCTGCGGCCGAGGCAGCTGCGGAGACCTCAGCGGAGGCCGAGGCGCCTGCGGAGTCGGAGCCAGCCGAGCCGGAGACGCCTGCCGAGCCAGCGGAGGCCGAGAGCGAAGCCAGCGAGAGCGACGACGAGGGCACGGCCTGAACCGGCCCTCGAGCGCGGGCGACGGGCCCGATCCATGTACCTGATCGGGCTCACCGGCGGCATCGGGAGCGGCAAGTCCACCGTGGCATCGCGCCTGGCGATGCACGGTTGCGACCTCGTCGACGCCGATGCCGTCGCCCGCGAGGTGGTCGCCCCCGGGGAGCCGGTGCTCGCGGACCTCGCCGAGCGGTTCGGGGACGATCTGCTACGAGCCGACGGCACCCTCGACCGGGCGGCGCTGGCCGCCCGTGCGTTCGTCGACGATCAGGCACGGGCGGACCTCGATCGCATCACCCATCCGCGGATCGCGGGACGGATCGCCGAACGGGTCGCCACGATCGGGCTGGACGCCCCCGCGGACCACCTCGTCGTCGTCGATCACCCGCTGCTGCTGGAGACCGAGCAGGCGACCAGGTTCGACGCCGTGTTGGTGGTCCTCGCCGATGCGGAGACACGGGTCCGGCGGCTGGTTGAGGACCGAGGCTTGGACGAGCAGGACGTCCGTGCCCGGATGCGGGCGCAGGTCAGCGACGCCGAACGTGAGCGGGCGGCGACCCACGTGATCGTCAACGACGGCACGGTCGCCGAGCTCGAGCGCGAGGTCGATCGCGTGCACGCGCAGCTGCGTGAGGCTGCCGCCGCTCGGTGAGCGTGCGCGACCCCCGACGCATGGCGGGGGACCGTCCGGTTGGACCTCGGTGGGGCGAGGTACCTTGTCGCGCGCAGGTCGGGACGTCGGACATCCGTCTGGACGTGGTCGGGGCGAGCCGTTCACCTCGCGCACGCGGACCGGGAGGCCAGACGTTCGTGTTGACCAGGATGGAGATGGTCATGGGTCGTGATCCTGAGGTCGCTGAAGCCACCGCGATGCCGAGCGCTCGCACCGCGTCCGATGCGTCGGGCGGTCAGACGACCGGCGCAGCTGGCCTTGGCGAGGGCATCGAGGCGCTGGATCGGCTGGCGACCGAGCGGCTCCAGCAGGCGATCGAGGCGATGCCGGAGCTGGACGGGCCCGAGGTCGACGAGCCGGAGCCCATCGAACGCTACGTCGAGGCGGTCGAGGAGCTCGCCGGCCTCCTGCTCGAGCATGCGTCGCTCGAGGACCTGCTCGAACAGGTCCTGGAACTGACCTCCCGCGCGGTGGCGCCGACCGCCGCGGTCAGCGTCACGATCGTCAACGACGACGGCAGCTACGTCACCGCGGCCGCCAGCAGCGCGGACGCGGTCGAGCTGGACGAGCTCCAGTACGGGCTGCGCGAGGGACCGTGCATCGACGCGCTCGAGCAGGGCGTGGAGCACTGGTTGGACGACCTCGCGACGGACGGGTCCTTCCAACCGTTCCGCGATCGTGCCCGGGAGGCCGGGTTCGGCTCGGTCCTGGCGATCCCTCTCAGCGCTGGGGGATGCGTCGTCGGGGCGCTCAACCTCTTCGCGGCGGAGCGGACGGGGTTCGCGGAGGCTGATCGTGACGTGGCGCGGCGGATCGCGGCGCCGGCAGCGGCGACGCTGGCCAACGCGGCGGCGTACCGGCGGGCCGTGCGGCTGATCGAACAGCTCCACGCGGCGATCGACAGCCGTGCGGTGATCGAGCAGGCCAAGGGGATCATCGCGGCGCAGCAACGGTGCGATCCCGAGCAAGCGTTCGGGCTGCTGCGTCGCGCATCGCAGGGGAACAACCGCAAGGTGCGGTCGATCGCCGAGGCGGTGGTCGCCGGTGCGGTCGAGCCCGGTCGTGAGCGCCGCTCCGGTACCGGCTGAGCGTCACTCGGCCGGCTCGTACGTCACGCTCGGTGAGACGGCTGGGCGGTGGTCGAACGAACCGTGGATGGTGGTCCTTGGTCGGTTGACGTCGGGCCCTGATGCTCTAGCGTCTCCACCGGTTGAGATGACAGCCGCCGGGGTGAGACCTGTGGCTGTCATCCCGGCGTTCGGCTCCCGGAGGGGGACAACGCCAATGACCACCGACCATCCGCACATCGGTCTGCTCATCGGGCCGGGTACCGGCCCGACCACGCGAGCCCACGCGCTCCTGCGGCACCTGCCGTCCCAGACGAGCGTGCTCTCGATCGGTCCGCCGCCGATCGGGATGACGCCCGCGATCGAACCGCTCGCGCTCGGACCGCCGCCGGGGTCGCAAGACCAGGCGTTCGAACCGGGTCACCCGATCCTCGATGCGGACAGCCTGGGGCGCTTGGCTCGGTGGGCCGTGGACGAGGCACCCGATCTGGTCCTGGTCGATGCATCGCCAGGGGTCGCCGCAGCCGCCGCGGCTGCGACGGGCGTGCCCGTCGTCGCGGTCCGCGAGCACGCTCGCGACGGCGTCGCGCCGATCGCGGGCCCGCATGGTCCGGCGGCCTGGATCGCGCCGTACCCGGCGGAGTTGGAGCCAGCAGGGACCGCACCGGGGGTGAACCGTCGCACGATCCACGTCGGGTTCCTCTCGCGCTACGAGGGCCGGCGTCTGGCGACCAGCGCCGCCCGGCGGCGGCTCGGGATCGACCGACTCGATCGGCATGTCACGGTCATCCTCGACGGATCCGAGCCGGCGTTGGACCCGGCGGACCTCGAAGCCGCCGCGGCCGCAGCAACGACGTGGAGCTTCTCCGTCGTCGGATCGAGCGCAGGCGATGATCGGTGGAGCTCCGAGCGGCTGCGGACCGAGCCCGACGCGGACGCCGGACTCACCCACCTGGTCGCCGCTGACGTCGTGGTGGCGTCGGCGGAGCTCGGGGCCATCGCCGATGCGGCGTCCGTGGGGCGTTCGCTCGCGATCGTGCCGGGCCCACGGCCCGATCCGGGCATGGGCCAGCTCAGCGTGGCCCTCGAGGAGGTGAAGGCGGCGCTGGTGTGTGACACGTGGCCGCAACCGCGGGCCTGGCCGGCGATGTTGGCCGAGTTGCTCGATCACGATCCGCGACCGCTGACCCGGCTCGCTGACGGCCGTGCGGCGCGACGGGCCGCGTCGTGGCTGACGTCGTGGGCTGTGAACCCGCCGGCAGCGCTCGGCGATCAGGTCCTCGACGCCGGCGTGACGACACCGTCCGGGGCCGGGATGTCCGTCCCCGAGCTCCCCGAGGTCGACATCGTGGGCCCGTAGCTGTGTCCGATCCGGTCAATCCTGGCGGTCCGTTGGCGCCGCGCACGCCGTGTTGGGTCGCGTCCTTCGCGCTCGCGGCGCCAACGGCCGCCACCCCTGAGCACGCCTCGCTGCCCGCGTCCGTCGGCCCTGAGCACGCCTGGCTGCCCGCGTCCGTCACCCCTGAGCACGCCTCGCTGCCCGCGTCCGTCGGCCTCAAGCCGACCGCGCGGTCAGCAACGGGCGAGAGCGACCGATGGCGAGGCCGTGCTCCTGACGATGGGCGACGGTCCCGTGTCACGACCCGCGGGTACCGTTGAGCGCATGGATGCCCCCTCGCAACCAGCCCACGACGCGCCTCGCCGCGACCGTTCGACGCTGCACCGCAACCTCCGCGATGATACGTCGTACCGCGTCGTCAGCGACTTCGAACCGTCGGGTGACCAGCCCGGCGCGATCGAGGAGATCGCCGGGGCCTTCGACGCCGGCGAGCGGGCGGTCACGCTGCTCGGAGCCACCGGGACCGGCAAGACGTTCACGGCCGCGAAGGTCCTGGAGCGGATCCAGCGACCCTGCCTGGTGATCGCGCCGAACAAGACGCTCGCCGCCCAACTGGCGAACGAGTTCCGCGATTTCCTGCCGGACAACGCCGTCGAGTACTTCGTCTCCTACTACGACTACTACCAGCCCGAGGCCTACATCGCGCAGACGGACACCTACATCGAGAAGGACTCGTCGATCAACGACGAGATCG
>SKNP01000200.1 GCA_007120485.1 Nitriliruptoraceae bacterium | reverse complement strand
CTGCCTGCTCGACGACGTCGGCGTGCACGGGACGTTCGAGCTGTCCGGCCCGGCCGAGGTCACCCCCGAGGACGTCGCAGCTGCTGCCAGCCGGCTCCTGGACGTCGAGGTGGTGGCGCGACGGCAGGATCCCGACGACTGGGCCGCGGCGGCCACCTCGGTGCCGGCGCGGGCGCGCGGCCGGCTGCACGCGATGTTCCGCCACTACGACCAGCACGGCTCCACCGGTGACGCCACGGTGCTGCGATGCCTGCTCGGCCGCGAGCCGCGGGGGTTGGACGCGGTGCTGGCGGAGCTGCTGGGTGGCGGCCCCGCCGCCGCCGATGCGGCCGATCCCCCTGGCGCCCCCGACCGCGCCGGCTGACCGTCCGACGGACGGCCGGCGGCGAAGCGTGTGCAGATCGGTGCAGATGTGGTCTCTGGTGCCCACGCTCGTGGCGCGGTCGTGGCTCGCCGCCGACGTGTGTGCAGATCGGTGCAGATGTGATCCCGGATGCCCACGCTTCGGCGACGGACCCGGGGAGCGGCGCGAGCCGCCGCGTCAGCTCCCTTGCTGGCTGCGCACCGCGTCGACCAGCGCGGTCAGTACCTCGCCGGCGTCGGCGTCCAGCACCTCGTCGGCCCGCTCGTCGTAGGGGGTGGGCTGCTGGTTGACCACGACCAGCCGGGCGCCGACCTCCAGCGCCGTGCGGGGCAGCAGCGCGACCGGGTGGACCACCAGGGACGAGCCGATCGCCAGGAACACGTCACAACCCATCGTGGCGTCGTGGGCTCGCTGCAGCACCGCTGGGTCCAGCGACTGCCCGAACGACACGGTGGCGGTCTTCTGGAGCCCCCCACAGGCGTCGCACCGCGGATCCGGATCGCCGGCGCGGACGCGCTCGAGCACCGGCGGGGACGGCACCCGGCGGTCGCACTCCAGGCACTCGACCTCGTGGATCGTGCCGTGCACCTCGATGACCTGGTCGTCGGAGGACCCGCCGGCCTGGTGCAACCCGTCGATGTTCTGCGTGATCACGGTGTGCAGATGGCCGAGTCGTTCGAGTTCGGCCAGCGCCAGGTGCGATCGGTTGGGCTCGGTGGTGAACGCCGGGTTCTCGAGGCGCAGCTGCCAGACCTGCTGACGCACCTCCGGGTCGGCGAGGTAGGCGTCGATCGAGAACAGCCGCTCCTTCTCCGGCTGGGTGGTCCACAGCCCCTGCGGGCCGCGGAAGTCCTGGATCCCCGATCCCGTCGACACGCCCGCGCCGGTCAGGGCGGTGACCCGGGAGGCCGCCACCAGCCAGCCGGCGATCCGATCCACCGCATCGCGCTGTTCTGCACGCACGCCCCGCCTCCTTCCACCGGCGGCGTAGGCTACTCAAGCATCGCGGAACCACGGGACGGCCGACCGGTCCCAACGAGCGGGGCAACGGTCATGGCAGGGTCCGACAGGCTGGTCGCGGCCCTTCTGGCAACAGCTGCCGTCCACGGCCGTCGAGACCGACCGGTACGGTCCCGAACCTCGGTGACGCACGGCGCTGGAGCGAACGGGAGCGACGAGTGGTTCGGGAGGCCCGCAAGGACCAGCATCTGGGTGCGGCGCGGTCCCGCGCCGTCAGCGGACGGGCGGTGCGTCCGTGAAGCCGTCCGCGTTCGCCTACCACGCACCGCACAGCCTCGAGGCGGCGCTCGACACCCTGGCTGAGCTCGGGGAGGACGGCAAGGTCCTGGCTGGCGGCCAGAGCCTGGTCCCGCTGCTCAACATGCGGCTGGCGGCGCCGGCTGCCCTGGTCGACCTGGCGCGGATCGACGGGCTCGACGCGATCGAGGTGACCGACCGCGACGTGCGCGTCGATGCGCGCGTCACCCACGAGCGGTTGCGCACCCACGCGGCCGCGACCGAGGCGATCCCGTTGCTCCGACAGGCGCTCGACTGGGTCGCCCACCCGGTGATCCGCAACCGTGGCACCGCGCTCGGTTCCATCGCCCACGCCGATCCGGCGGGAGAACTGCCGGCGGTGCTCGCGCTGCTGGGCGGACACGTGGAGCTCGCCTCCGCGCAGGAGCGGCGCACCGCGACCGCGGACGACTACCTCGTCGGCCCGCTGGAGTCCGACACCCGCCCGGGCGAGTTGGCCACCGCCGTGGTGTTCCCCCGCCCCGCACCGAACACCGGCTCCGCCTTCGACGAACTGGCCCGCCGCCACGGTGACTACGCCCTCGCCGGCGTCGGCGTCACCGTGACCCTCGACGACGACCGCAAGGTCCGTCGTGCCGACGCCGCGTTCATCGGGGTCGGCGCGACCCCGATCCAGGTCCCGCTCACCGACGCGCTGGCCGGGCAACCCGGGGACGCGCTCGCGCCGGACGACGCGATCGACCTCGCCCGCAGCACGATCGACCCCGAGGACGACATCCACGCCACGGCCCGCTACCGGCGCCACCTGGCTGGTGTGCTGTTGGGTCGGGCGCTGCAGACCGCCGCCGCCCGTGCGGTGGCAGGAGGGACCGCGTGACCGCCACTGACGGCACGACCACCCGGACGGCCACGGCGCACGAACGCGTCGAGGTGACGCTCACGGTCAACGGCACGCCGCGCACCGCCTTCGTGGCGCCGCGGCGCCTGCTCAGCGACTTCCTCCGCCACGACCTGGAGCTGACCGGCACCCACGTCGGTTGCGAGCACGGCGTCTGTGGCGCCTGCACCGTGCTGCTCGACGGCGCGCCGATCCGCTCGTGCCTGGCGTTCGCGATCAGCGTGGACGGTCGCGAGCTGACCACCATCGAGGGGCTGGCCGCCGACGACGGCACGCTCCACCCGGTCCAGCAGGCCTTCCGTGACCATCACGGACTGCAGTGCGGGTTCTGCACCCCCGGGTTCGTCATGAGTGCCTGCGGCTTCCTGGCCGAGAACCCGGACCCCGACGAGGACGAGATCCGCGAGGGGATGGCCGGCAACCTCTGTCGCTGCACCGGCTACGCCGGCATCCTCGACGCCGTCAAGCAGGCGGCTGGCGACATCTCGGACCGTGCGACGCACCCGTGCGAGCAGCACCGGGTCGACGCGGACGTGGCCAACGGAAACGATCGGGAGGGTTGAGGTGACCACCAAGCTGGTCGGAGCTCCGGTCGTCCGCTCCGAGGACCCGCGGCTGCTACGCGGCGAGGGGCGCTACGTCGACGATCTCGGGCAGGACGCCTACGAGGTCGCGGTGGTACGCAGTCCCCATGCGCACGCCCGCATCCTCGGCATCGATCTCGACGACGCGCTCGAGGTCGAGGGCCTCATCTCGATCTACACCTTCGAGGACCTCCCGGAACGGCTGCAGGAGCCGCTGCCGCTGCTGATCCCGCACCCGGCCATCAGCGATGGCCGGACCCAGTACGTCCTGGCCAACGGCGAGGTCAACCACGTCGGCGAGGCCATCGCGCTGGTCGTCGCCGAGGACCGCTACGCCGCGGAGGACGCGGTCGACCGCATCCTCGTCGAGTACGAACCGCTGCCCGCCGTCGTCGGCCCCGAGCGCGCCCGCGCCGCCGACCACGCCGTCCACGACGACATCCCCAACAACGTCGCCGCGCACCTCGAGCAGACGATCGGTGACGCCCCAGCGGCCATCGCCGACGCGCCCCACCGTCTGTCGTTCCGTCTGGACATCGAACGCTCGGCCTCCACCCCGATGGAGACCCGTGGCACCTACGCCCGGTGGGACGCCGACGACCAGCGTCTGCGCATGTACACCTCCACGCAGGCGCCGACCAGCGTGCGTGCGGCCGTCGCCGCCTACCTCGAGCTCGACCTCGCCCAGGTGGAGTGCATCGCGCCGGACATCGGCGGTGGGTTCGGCGTGAAGATCATGCACCCCTGGCCCGAGGAGATCCTCGTGCCCTGGGTCGCCAAGGTGCTCGGTCACGACGTGAAGTTCACCGAGGACCGCCGCGAGCACTTCGTGTCGGCCAACCACGAACGTTCCCAGGTCCAGTGGATCGAGGTCGGTTTCGACGACGATGGCCGCATCCTCGGGTTGGACGTGGAGTTCGTCCACGATCACGGCGCCTACATCCCCTACGGCCTGATCGTGCCGATCATCACCTCCACGCAGCTGATCGGCCCGTACAAGCTGGAGAACTACCGCGTCACCTTCGACAGCGTGTACACCAACACCACGCCGGTCACCCCCTACCGCGGCGCCGGGCGGCCCCAGGGCTGCTTCGCGATGGAACGCACGATCGACCGTGTCGCGGCCCACCTCGGCAAGGACCGCACGGAGGTCCGCTCGGTCAACTTCCTCCAGCCGGAGGAACTGCCGTACGACTTCGGGCTGACGTTCCAGGACGGGCGTGCCTACCGCTACGACTCCGGTGACTTCCCCGGCTCCCTGGCGGCGCTGAAGGAACTGGTCGACTGGGACGGGTTCGCCCAGCGCAAGGCCGAGGCACAGGCCCAGGGCCGGCTGCTCGGCATCGGGCTGGCCGCCTACGTCGAGGGCACCGGGGTCGGGCCATACGAGGGCGGCCACGTCCTGGTCGAGCCCAACGGCACCGTGCAGGTCGCCACCGGGTTGTCGACGCAGGGCCAAGGCCATCAGACGTCCTTCGCGCAGATCGCCGCGGAGGAGCTCGGCGTGGACGTCGCCGACGTCAAGGTGGTCACCGGCGATACCCGCCGCTTCCCGTACGCGGTCGGCACCTTCGCGTCCCGCGCCGCCGTGATGAGCGGCAACGCGATCCACCTCGCCGCCCGCAAGGTCCGTGAGAAGGCGCTCCGGATCGCCTCCGAGGCCCTGGAGGTCGACGCGGAGGACCTCGAACTCGCCGAGGGGCAGGTCCGCGTCAAGGGCAGCCCGGACACCTCGATCGCCCTGAACGTGGTCGCGACGATGTCGAACCCGTTGCGCTACGCCTTCGACGAGGCCGCCCGGATCGCGACCCAGTTCTCCCAGCCCGGCGATCCGGATGCCCCTCCGGTCGCCGACGACGACGCCCCGGGGTTGGAGGCGACCGACTACTACTCGCCGACCCAGTCGACGTTCGCCAACGGCATGCACGCCGTCGAGGTCGAGGTCGATCCTGACACCTCCGACATCACCATCCAGCGCTACGCGGTCGTGCACGACTGCGGGACGCTGTTGAACCCGACGATCGTCAAGGGCCAGGTGCTCGGCGGCGTCGCCCAGGGGGTCGGCGGGGCGCTGTACGAGCGGATGGCCTACGACGAGCACGGGCAGCTGCAGAACGCCAGCTTCATGGACTTCCTGATGCCGTACGCCACCGAGGTCCCGAGCGTGGACATCGACCACCTCGAGACCCCGTCGCCG
>SKNP01000280.1 GCA_007120485.1 Nitriliruptoraceae bacterium | reverse complement strand
CGTCGGACGGGTCAGTCGACCCTCAGGTCGAGCTGCGCCCGCATGACCTTCTTGTCGAGCTTGCCGACCGAGGTCTTGGGGATCTCGTCCACGATCTCGATCGCGTCGGGGAGCCACCACTTGGCGACCCGATCCACCAGGAAGGTCCGCACCTGCTCGAGCGTGGGCGGATCGTCTCGGTCGGCAGCGACCAGCACCGCCACGGGCCGTTCGTCCCACCTCGCCGATGGCACGCCGACCACCGCGGCGTCCGCGACCTTGTCGAAGGCCAGCAGGTGCCCTTCCAGCTCGACCGAGCTGATCCACTCCCCACCGGACTTCACCAGGTCCTTGGCCCGATCGACGATCCGGAAGTACCCGTCCGGCTCCATCGAGGCCATGTCGCCGGTGCGCAGCCAGCCGTCGTTGAACCGATCGTGCGCGTCGACGCCGTAGTACCCGGAGGCGATCCAGGGACCCGCGACCTCGAGTTCGCCGACGGCGGTGCCGTCCATCGGCAAGGGGGTGCCGTGCTCGTCGGTGACCCGAGCCTCGAGACCGGCGAAGATCGTCCCCGTACGTTCGCGGACGTCCAGCAGTTCGTCCCGGCTGAGGCCACGATGACGGCGTCGTGGGCGTGACGCGCAGGCCAGCGGCCCGGTCTCGGTCATCCCCCAGACCTGGAGGTACTCGATCCCCAGCCGGTCGTAGGCTTCGATCAGCGCACGGGGCGATGCCGCCCCACCGACGAACACCAGCCGCAGGGTGGACGCATCCACCTCACCGTCCTCCAGGGCGGGCAGCAGCGATTTCCAGATCGTCGGGACGGCGGCGGACAGGGTGACGCCGTCGCGTTCGATCACCGCGCCGAGGTGTTCCGCGGAGCTGTCGGCGCCGTGGAAGACCAGTTCGGCGCCGGTCAACGGCGCGGCGTAGGGCAACCCCCAGCCGAACGCGTGGAACATCGGCACGACCGGCAGGACCACGTCCGACTCGTACAGCCCGATGTGATCGGCCATGCAGGCCGCCATGGAGTGGAGCACCATCGCGCGGTGGGAGTACAGCACACCCTTCGGGTCACCGGTCGTGCCGGAGGTGTAACACAGGCCGAACGCGGCGTCCTCGTCGAGCGGTGGCCGGTCCTCCGCCGGCTCGTGCGCGGCGACCAACGCGTCGTGGTCGTGGACGTGGTCGAACCCGTCGGTGGGACCGTCCCCGAGCTTGATGACGTGTTCGACCGTGTCCAGCTTGGGCGCGAACGCCGCGACCTGATCGAGCAGGTGGCCGTCAGCGAACAGCAGTCGGTCCTCCGCGTGGTTGGCGATCCAAGCGATCTGCTCGTCGAACAGCCGCACGTTGATCGTGTGCAACACGCCACCGATCAGCGGCACCGCGTAGTACAGCTCGAAGTGACGGAGCGAGTTGAACCCGAACGTCGCGACGCGATCACCCGGCCGGACCCCGAACTCGTCCGTCAGCGCCCGCGCCAGCCGCAGGATGCGGTCCGCGACGGCCCCGTAGGTCGTCTCACCCTCCGGCCCGATCAGTCGCCCGTCGGCGTACACGGTCGCGAACCGGTCGAAGACCAGATCCAACGTCAGCGGCGTGCGCTGCATCAGGCCGGGGAGCATCAGGCCGTACCTCCTCGTGCGGTCAAGGCGATGACGAGCAACGTCGCATCGGTCGGCGTCCGCGGGTCCAGACCGGTCACCTCGCGCACCCGCCGGAGCCGGTACGCGACGGTGTTGGGGTGAACGACGGCGTGTTCCGCCGTGTCCGGGATCGATCCCGTCGCCAGGTAGGCGCGCAACGTCGCGACGAAGATGCCGTCCGGGTCCTGCGCTTCCAGCGGGTCGAGGATCCGCGAGGCGAGGTCGGTGGCGACCCGCTCGGAGCCGGCCAACAGCTGTTCGAGCAGCAGGTCGTCGGGGCCGAACATCCCGTCGAGGTGGCCGCTGCGGGCCGCGGCGGCCAGCACGCCTTCGATGTGGCGGACCTCCGCGCCCAGTTCCGGCCCGGGAGCGCACGGGCGACCGAACGTCGCCAGCTTGGCGTGCGCGCTCTTGGCGACCAGCTGTGGGTCGGGTTCGCCGCCCGGTAGCAGGGCGAGCACCTTGTCGCCGCGACGACCGGCCAGGGTGTCGGCCGGCGCCTGCTGGAGCAGCAGATCGATGCGCACCAACACGTCCGGTCCCGACAGCAGGACCGGCCGGTAGGCCGGGGCGAGCTGGATCGCGAACCGGGCCGCGACGGCAGCCACCTCACCCCAGTCACCGGCTTCGAGCAACGCATCGACGATCGCGGAACGGCGGGCGTCCAGCCGCCGCAGGTGCTCGTGCGACGCGGTGAGGTAGCCGTCCGCGAACGACGATGACGCCCGGTCCATGTACTCGATCCAGCCCGCGGCCAGGCTGGCGATCGCGGTCTCCTCGCCCGGTTCGACGGTGTCCGCGACCGCGCGCCAGGTCTCGCGACCGGCCAGCCGGAACGCGTGCAAGGCCGAGTCCAGCGAGATGCCCATCTCCAGGCGCCGGCGGCCGGCCAGGCCCATATCGGCCAGGTCGAGCTTGTCCGGATCCTTGCCCGCCTCGATCCGGACGAAGAACCCCTCGATGAAGCGGCGGCTGGTGGCCAGGACCTCGCGGTCGAGCTGCTCGGTGGTCAGCCGCGCGTACTCCTCGATCTCACGCTGGTAGGTCGCCCCCATGCGGGGCAGCAGCTCGTCGAGCTGCTCGATCAGCCGACCGGCGATCGCCCGTTCCGCTGGCGTCGCTGCCTCGCGGCCGGTCATCCGGCGCTCCGCTTGATGCCGAGCCGGGCCGGCAGACTGGCCAACCCACCGGGCGCGAACATCACCAGGATCACGAACAAGGTGCCGAGGATGAACAGCGGCTCGGTGAGGGGACCCTCCAGCCAGTCCGGCAGCGGGTCGAACACCCCGGAGCGGGCGACGGCCGGCAGACGCAGCTGGAGGTAGCCGAAGACCAAGCCACCGAGCGCGGCGCCCCACAGCCGGCCGAGGCCACCGAGCACCACCATGATGATCAGGTTCAGGGTGAACACCGAGCTCGCGCTCCCCGGGGTCGCGCCCCGCACGAGCAGCAGGTAGACGGCACCACCGGCCGACGCCAGCACGGCCGACAGCGCGAAGGACAGCAGCTTGAAGTTGAACGGCCGCAGACCCAACATCTCCACGCGGTCCTCGTTCTCCCGGATCGCCTGGAACACCCGCCCGGCACGGCTCGCGACCGCCTGTCGGCAGATCGCGAAGGTCAGCACGGCGAACGCCAGCGCCAACCAGTACACGACGCGCGTGTTGACCACGCCGGTGAGCAGATCCGGCACGTAGGCCGTGTCCAGCGAGAGCCCTTCCTCACCGCCGGTGATCCCGACGGGGTCCGCCTCCACGAACACGTGGAACGCCTCGGCGAACGCGAGGGTCACCATCGCGAACGCGACCCCGCGCACCCGCAGCGCGACCGACCCGAGCACGACCGCGAGGACGAACGAACCGACCAGCGCGATCGGGACGGCGACGGCGTAGGAGAGCTCGAACAGCCGCATCAGCAGGTTCGTCCCGTACAAGCCCAGCGCGAAGTACAGCGCGTGCCCCAGCGACAGCATGCCGGTGTAGCCGAGGATCAGGTCGTAGCTCATGGCCACACCCGCGAACACCAGGCCAACCGCCAGGATCTGCAGCACCCCCGGGGAGGAGAGCTCACCGCCGAACAACCCCGGGACGTGGACGTCCACGAAGGGCACGAACGCGAGCAGCACCGCCACGATCCCCATGATGATCGGCAGCGTCCGCGACCGGCGCGGTGGAGGGATGGCCGCCGAGGTGGTGGTTCCCTCGGAGACCTCGGTGACGGTGCTCATGGCTGGCACCTCCGGGGCACGGCGGGACGGGCGTGGACGGATCCGCTCATCGAGCGACCTCCCCGAGCAGGCCCTGCGGTCGCAACAGCAACGTCACGGCGAGCAGGACGACCACCGTGAGGTCCCCGACCCCGGCCCCAGCGAAGAAGTTCACGAACTGCTGGGTGAGGCCGACGATCACCGCGGACAGGGCGGTGCCTTCGACGCTGCCGAGACCACCGATCACCACCACGATGAACGCGAAGATCAGCATGTTGAGGCCGAACTCGGGCGTCACCCCGGCGAAGAACACCCCGCCGAGGATCCCGCCGATCGCGGCCAAGCCACCGCCGACGGCGAACACCAACGTGAAGCTCTTGGCCACGTCGATCCCCATGGCCTGGACCATCTGCCGGTTCTCGACCCCGGCGCGGATGATCAGCCCGTGCCGCGTACGACGCAGCACCGCCAGCAGTCCGATCAGCAGGACCACGGAGATCCCCAGGATGAGCAGCCGGCTGACCGGGATGCGGGCACCGGCGATCACGGCGACCTGCCGCATGAACTCCGGCACCGGGAAGGTCTGCGGGTCGTAGCTGAACCAGCCACCGACCAGCGCGACACCGGCGAGGCTGATCCCGAGCGTGATGAGGATCTGGGTCACGTGGTCGCCGTAGAAGCGCCGGACGAAGAAGCGCTCGGTCGCCCAGCCGACGATCAGCCCGAAGGCCGTCGCGAGCACGAAGGCGATCAGGAACCGCAGGCCGAGCGACTCGACCCACTGGAACCGGGTCATCACCCACCAGGTCGTATAGCCCCCGACGGTGAAGAACAGCCCGTGGGCGAGGTTCAGGACGTCCATCAGACCGAAGATCAGCGACAGCCCGCTGGCGATGAGGAAGTAGACGCCGGCGAGGCCGAGCCCGGTCACCGACAGCAGCACGAACACCTGGAGGCTCACGGCTGGCCCTCCCCGCCGTCACGGGTGGAGCGTCCGACCCCGAGCAGCCCGCGCGTGCGTTCCTCGTCGGCGACCAGGTCGGCCATCGTGCCACTCCAGGCGACGACGCCCTCGTCGAGCACGATCGCGTCGGTGGCCAACTCCTCGGCGACCCGGAGGTTCTGTTCGACCAGGAGCACCGTGGCATCGGTCGTTGCCTGCTGCAGCGCGCTGACGACCTCGGTGATCACGATCGGTGCCAACCCCTTGGTCGGCTCGTCGATCAGCAGCAGCTTCGCCGGATGCAGGAGGGCACGGCCGAGCGAGAGCATCTGCTGCTGGCCCCCGGAGAGCGATCCGGCCTTCTGGCTCTGGCGTCGCTTGAGCTCGGGGAACACCTCCTGGACCAGTCCGAGCCGCTCGCTCGCACCGTCCCAGCTCATCGCCAGCCGGAGGTTCTCCTCGACCGTCAGCTGCGAGAACACCTCGCGATCCTCCGGGACGTAGGCGATGCCTCGTTGCACCCGCCGATGGGTGGGGACGCCCGTCAACGG
>SKNP01000527.1 GCA_007120485.1 Nitriliruptoraceae bacterium | reverse complement strand
GAGCGGACGCGTCGGGTCCCGCCGGCTGAGCGGACGCCTCGGGGCCCGCCGGTCGACCAGACGTCTCGAGGCGGTCGGCGGCAGGTGCTGGCCGCTCGACCCCGCGATGGGGCAGGGGCGGTGATCGGTGGGTCAGGAGATACGCAGTGCGGTGCCAGGCCGGTGCGTGGTGGCGTACGCTGGTGTGCACGGGAGGAGCCGGCCAGGCGGCCGCGTCCGGGATGTGCTCCGGCACGCCCGGGCGAGGAAAGTCCGGACTCCACAGGGCAGGGTGCTGGGTAACCCCCAGGCGTGGTGACACGCGGAAAGCGCAACAGAGAGCAGACCGCCTGCGGGACGCTGTCCCACAGGTAAGGGTGAAACGGTGAGGTAAGAGCTCACCAGCGCGACGGGTGACCGTCGCGGCTAGGCAAGCCCCACCCGGAGCAAGGCCGAGCAGGGACCAGCAGGTGGCCCGCCATCAGGTCCCGGGTAGGCCGCTCGAGGCGTCGGGTGACCGACGCCCCAGATAGATGGTCGCCACCCGCCGTCGGGCAACCGGCAGCGGGGACAGGATCCGGCTTACCGGCCGACTCCTCCCGTACCCCCGCCGACGAGGTGTGTGCAGATCCGTGCAGGTGTGGTCGCGGGTACACACGCTTCGGCCGCAGGTGCCCGGGGCGCCATGTCGACGATGGCGGCGTCGGACCGGCCGTGTGGAGATGGGCGCTTGGCGTCGCATGGGGTGCACCCACCGCCGGTGAGCTAGGTGGTCGAGGCCCGGATCCGACCTTCTCCGCGCCGTGCGACGGCGTAGGCTCATCGTGGGGGCGAACGGATCACGCGCGCCGGGGCGAACGGATCAGCCGAACCCATCACCACGGGGCGAACGGATCACCCCGGCGGGGGCGGTTCGGGTGTGCTCCGGACGGCCGGCTGCCGACGTGATCCGGTGTCCGCTCCGTCTGTTGCGAGCATCGTGTGCGAGAGGGGCCGTCGTGAACCGGATCGAACGCATGAGCAGCGGCGCGGTGCTGGCGCTCGCGTCCGTCGCCCTGCTGTCGGTCGCGACCGTCGCGGTCGCGGCCGAGAGCCGGGTCGAGGTCGAGGCGGGCGCCGAGGCGGTCGACGAAGCCGCGCTGACCGAGGTCGTGCGCGACGCGGAGGCGGACGGGCTCGTGCTGTCGGTCTCGGTCCTCGCCGACGAACCGTCCGGTGGGGCCGAAGGGGTCGCCGATTCGTTGGTCGATCAGCATGGCGGTGCCGCGCTGGTGATCACGCCGGAGGAGGTCGGTGGGGTCAGCGATGACCACGGCAGCGCCCAGGTGGACGTGGCGGTGGACCAGGCGCTCGACGAACTCATCGAGAGCGACGACGCGGTCGCCGCGAGCTCCACCTTCGCCGACCGTCTCAGCGGTGGCGCGACCGGTGACAACCAGACCACCTCCGCCGGTGGGCTGTTCAGCGGCGGATCCGGGTTGCCGATCCCGCTGCCGTTCCTGGTGATCGGTGGTCTCGTCCTCCTACTGAGCGTCTTCGGTCGCGGACGGCAACGCCGCCGTCGGCGTGGGTACGTCGGCAACGGGTACGGGCCGGGCTCGCGCCACCCCCGACGTCACCGGAACGCGCGGGCGGGGGTCGGGGCCTCCCGTAGCTCGTCTCGCGGGAGCGGTTCCCGCAGCCGTGGCTCGAGCAGCCGGAGCCGTAGCAGCGGTCGGAGCCGGAGCCGGAGCAGCCGTAGCCGCGGCCGGAGCAGCCGGCGCCGCTGAGCAGGGCGCCCGCGCTGGGTACCGTGCCCGGCCCACGTCCGGCCAGGAACCCTGTGATCGATCCTGCTGCGCTCCGTGCTCGTCACGCCGATCGCCCCTTCATCCGGGCGTGTCGCGGCGAGCCGCACGACACCGTTCCCGTGTGGTTCATGCGGCAGGCCGGACGAGCCCTGCCCGAGTACCGGGCGATCCGCGAGGAGCACACCTTCGAGGAGGTCGTGCACACCCCGGAGCTGGCCGCGGAGGTGACCCTGCAGCCCGTGCGGCGTTACGGCACCGACGCGGCGATCCTGTTCTCCGACATCGTCACGCCCGTCGCTTCCCTCGGGATCGACGTTCGGATCGAGCCCGGCGTCGGTCCGGTCGTCGATCCGCCGATCCGTCGCCGCGAGGACCTCGCCCGGCTGCGGCACCTCGAACCCGAGCTGGACGTCCCGTACGTGCTGGACACGGTCTCGATCCTGGCCGAGGAGCTCGATGTGCCGTTGATCGGGTTCGCGGGCGCTCCGTTCACGGTCGCCAGCTACCTCGTCGAAGGCGGACCGTCCAAGAGCTACAGCCACACCAAGGCCTTGATGTACGCCGACGAGCTGACCTGGCACCGCCTGCTCGACCAGCTCGCCTCCATCACGATCGCGAGCCTCAAGGCGCAGGTCGACCGCGGGGCATCCGCGGTGCAGTTGTTCGACTCGTGGGCGGGGGCGCTCAACCCGATCGACTACGAGCGCCACGTGTTGCCGCACAGCCAGCGGGTGTTCGAGGAGTTGGCCGATCTGGGCGTTCCGCGGATCCACTTCGGGGTCGCCACCGGCGAACTGCTCGGGCTGATGGCGCAGGCCGGCGCGGACGTCGTCGGGGTCGACTGGCGCGTGCCGCTCGACGTCGGGCGGGCACGCATCCCCGAGGGTGTCGGGTTCCAGGGCAACCTCGAGCCGGCGTTGGCCTTGGGCCCGTTCGAGCAGGTCGCCGAGCGCACCCGCGACGTGCTCCGTCGCGCTGACGGAGCACCGGATCACATCTTCAACCTCGGGCACGGGGTCCTGCCGGCGACCGATCCGAGCGTGCTCGAGCGCGTGGTCGAGCTCGTCCACACCGAGGGCGACGTCCGGTCACCGACCGAGGCGCCACTCCCAGCTGCCGACGGTCGCGTTGACCACGGCGACGGGGACGTCGAGGTGTCCGCGTGACCACACCGCTGTCGGTGGCGTTGCTCGGTGGCCGCGACCTCGCGGGACCCCTGGCGGAGCGGACGGGGCTGACGGTGTCGGCCACGTCCGCCGAGGACCACCTCGACGTCGCCGAGCAGCTGGGGGACGCTGGTGGGCTGGTCGTCGGGATGGCGACCGTGCCCTGGCCGGTCGAGCCGGAGCTGCACGCGCGGGCCTCCGCGCAGCTGCCGGCCTACACCGGGGTGGTGTCCTGGCACGCGTTGCCGTCGCTGCACGAGCGGTTGGCGCAGGCGGTCGCGCCGGGCGCACGTGGCGGCGCTCACGTGCTGATCACCGCGCCGGACCCGGGCCAGGACGTGGACCCCGGTGACGTCGCGTTCCTGCGTGAGGTCGCGGAGGCCCTGGCCGGCCACGTGGCGTTGCCGTCCCGCTCGATCGCCTGGCGCGGCGAGACGCGGACCCCGACGGCGGCCGACGCGCTGCGGTCGGTCGTGGAGGCGCACGGCAAGCGGGACGTCGTCGAGTGTCCGGTCGCGCCCGGGACGGGAGGTGACCCGGCACTGCTCGCCGTCGCGGAGGAACTCGGTGCCCGGTTGACGACCGCGGACCTCGGCCGGTCGACGCAGCTGGACCTGCTCACCGAGGTCGTCGACACCGTCGCCGCCCACGAGCTGGACGATGCGGACGGCACCGACGCCTTGGACGAAGCGGACGGGCGGTGAGCCGGCCACGGGTCGCGGTGATCGGTGCCGGGCTCACGGGGCTGGCGACCGCCTGGTGGTTGCGTGACGACGCCGACGTCGTCGTGTTCGACGCGGCCGAGCGGGTCGGTGGGCAGGTGCGAACGATCGAGCTGGCGGACCGACCGTTGGACGTCGGGGCCGATGCGCTGCTCGCCCGGCAGCCGGAGGGCGAGACGCTCGTGCGGGCCCTCGGCTTCGACGACGACGATCTGGTCGCCCCCGCGACCGGGCAGGTCCACCTGTGGACGCGGGGTCGGTTGCGGCCGCTGCCGCAGCAGACCGTGATGGGGGTGCCGACCGACCTGCGGGCGCTCGCCAGGAGCGGTGTGCTTCGGCCCCTCGAGCTGGCCCGGGTGGCCGTCGAGCCGTTGGTCCGACGTCGTGAGGTGGCGGGTGACCGCAGCGTCGGTGACCTGATCGGGGAGCGGTTCGGGTCCGCGGTCGTCGAACGGTTGGTCGAACCGCTGCTCGGTGGCGTCTACGCCGGTGACACCGACCGGCTGTCGGCGGAGGCAGCCACCGCGACGGTGTGGGCGGCGGCGCAGCGGCCGCAGCGGTCGCTGTCGGCCGCGCTGCGCGCCCATCGCGCCGAGACACCGCCGGCCGACGGACCGGTGTTCCTGACCCTGCGCGGTGGGCTGACCCGTCTGGTCGACCGGTTGTGCAGCGAGCTCGGCGACCGGGTCCGCGCGGCGACGCCCGTCCGTGCCGTGGTGCGATCGGGGTCCGGTTGGCAGCTCCACCTCGACGACCGGATCGAGGAGATGGACGCCGTCGTGGTGGCGGTGCCGGCGCCTGCGGCGGCCGCGCTGCTGGCCGAGCCGGTCCCGGAGGCGGCGCGGGAGCTGGCGGGGATCCGCATGGCGTCGGTCGGCGTCGTGGCGCTGGCCTACGACCCGGCGGACGCGATCGATGCACCGCAGGGTTCGGGGGTGCTGGTCCCGCGCGGCGAGGGCCGCCTGACCAAGGCGGTCACGATCAGTTCCCGGAAGTGGCCGCACCACGCGGACGGCGGGGCGTTCGTCGTCCGAGCATCGGTCGGACGCGTCGATGACACGCGGGCGCTCGACCTGGACGACGCCACGTTGGCGGAACGCGTCGACGCCGAGGTGCGATGGGCGTTGCACCTGCGCGGGCCGGCCGTGGAGCGGACGGTCGTGCGCTGGCCCCGCGCGCTGCCGCAGTACGACGTCGGCCACCGGGCGCGCGTGGACCGGGTGCGTTTCGCCCTCGAGGCTGCGGACGCCCGCGGGCTCCACGTGGGTGGCGCGAGCTTCGATGGCCTCGGGCTGTCGGCCCGGGCCCGCGACGCCCAGGGCCTGGCCGATGCGGTCCGTGAGACCGTCGCCACCGGGCTGTGACCGGGCCGAGCGGACCGGTGCCTCGGTCGGGGTACCGTCGCCATGCTGACCGCAGCGACTCGATCGGGGACGAGGTGACGGACGACCAGGTGGGGGCGACCGCGACCGACGCGACGTCAACCACGCGCGAACGTGGCGGGCTCAGCCCGCTGTTCACCGGCCTGCTCGGGTTGTTCGTCGGTCTGGCGTTGGGCGCCGCGCTGTTCGCGGGAGGTGACGACGAGGTGGATGCCGCCGTCGTCGCCGACGGGAGCGATGCCAGCGGCGCTGCGGACGACCCGGACGCGGGGGAGAGCTCCGGGGAGGTCACCCGGTCGACGCTCGGTG
>SKNP01000095.1 GCA_007120485.1 Nitriliruptoraceae bacterium | reverse complement strand
GGACCGCCAGCACGTGGAGCCACGCCAACCACACGATCTGCCGGTGCCGTCGTGCGAGGTCATCGTCGGGGAGCCCACCGCCGTCCGGGAGCCGCAGCCACCTCGACGGATGCAACCGGATGGCCTCGTGGGCGCGGCCGGACGGCGTGGAGGACATACCGCTCTATCGGCGGCGACGGGCCAGACCAAAGGCCCCGCGGTAGGAGCGCACGCCGCACGTGGCGACGGCGGGGAAGACGCACCGCCTCCGCGACGAGGGTTCGGCCGCGCCACGCAGCCGCGACGACGGGGGTTCGGCCGCGCAACGCGGCCGCGACCTCACGCGATCGTGCGCTGTCCGCGGTCGTGTGCTGAGCGGACGGAGGCCACGAAGGCCGCGTGCAACCGGTCGTCGCCGGTCACCTCCGGATGGAACGCCGTCGCCAGCAACGCGCCCTGACGGACCACCACCGGGTGCCCGTCGATGGCCGCGAGCACCTCCACGTCGTCGCGCAGGACCCGTTCGACCCGCGGCGCACGGATGAACGCCACGTCGATGGGGCCGCCGGCGATCCCGGCGACCTCCAGCCGCGTGTCGAAGGAGTCACGCTGCCGGCCGAACGCGTTGCGACGGGTCCGCACCGCCAGTCCCCCGATGAGGGGCTGTCCGACCGCCTGGTCGAGCTCGTCGGAGAGCAGGATCATGCCGGCACACGTGCCGAACACCGGCAGGCCCGCATCGATGCGCGCCCGGATCGGCAGCCGCAGCCCGAAGCGGTCGAGCAACTTGCCGATCGTGGTCGACTCGCCCCCGGGTAGGACCAGCCCATCGACCGCCGCGAGCTGGTCCGCGCGCCGCACCGTCACCGCCCTGGCACCGCACCGCTCCAGGGCGCGCAGATGCTCGAGGACGTCGCCCTGGAGCGCGAGGACCCCGATCGTCGGCGCCCCGGCCGCCACCGACGGGGCGGCGCGCCGCGTCGCCAGCCGGTCACCGGGGACCCAGCGGGACGGGACGAAGCTCGCGCTCACCAGCCGCGGCCGGCGTACTGCTGATCCGCGGGCAGCTCGGACATCTCGATGCCGACCATCGCTTCGCCCAGCCCACGGGAGACCTTGGCGACGACCTCCGGGTCATCGAAATGGGTGGTCGCTTCCACGATGGCCTGAGCCCGCTGGTCGGGGTTGCCGGACTTGAAGATGCCGGAGCCGACGAAGACGCCATCGGCGCCGAGCTGCATCATCATCGCAGCATCAGCCGGGGTCGCGATGCCGCCAGCCGTGAACAGCACGACGGGCAGCCGACCGGTCTCCGCGCACTCGCGGATGAGCTCGACCGGCGCCTGGTGGTGCTTGGCCGCCTGGTAGAGCTCGGTCTCGTCCATCGTCGCCAGCCGGCGGATCTCCGCGGTGATGGAGCGCATGTGCCGCGTGGCTTCGACGACGTTGCCCGTCCCGGCCTCGCCCTTGGAACGGATCATCGCCGCGCCCTCGCTGAGTCGCCGCAGGGCCTCACCGAGGTTGGTCGCGCCGCACACGAACGGCACGTCGAACCGCCACTTGTCGATGTGGTTGGCCTCGTCCGCCGGCGTGAGCACCTCCGACTCGTCGACGTAGTCGACCCCGAGGGACTGCAGGACCTGCGCCTCGACGAAGTGACCGATCCGAGCCTTGGCCATCACCGGGATCGACACCGCCTCCACGATCTGATCGATCATCTGCGGGTCGGACATACGAGCCACGCCACCATCCGCGCGGATATCCGCCGGCACACGCTCGAGCGCCATGACCGCGACCGCACCGGCGGCCTCAGCGATCCGGGCCTGCTCCGCGTCCACGACGTCCATGATGACGCCGCCTTTGAGCATGTCCGCCAGGCCACGCTTGACCCGAACGGTGCCACGCTCGGGTGACGACGCTGCCGCGGTGCTGCCCTGTTCGCTCATGAGACGCTCCTGACCCTGCTCGCGACCATGTCCGTGGTCGTCGTTGATCGCCCCCGGGAGAAGGCCGGTGCGGATCCGGGCCCGTGGGGCGGGTAGCGCCACCGACATGCTGAGCGGCGACGTCGGACGATGGTACTCCCCGAGGTCGCACGGGGAGGCACGGTCCGCTGATCCGAGCCAGCCGGTGGTCACCGCCGGCCGGTGGTCACCACCAGCCGGTGGTCACCGCCGGCCGATGGTCCCAGCCGGCCGATGGTCACCGCCGGCCGTGCGGCGTGGCGGGAGATCCGTGGGGGCGCCTGGTCAGGCGTCCGGTGCGGGCAGCCGATCCGGTAGGTGCACCCACGTCGGACCGGGCGCCAACGGGAACGGATCGCCGTCAACGGTGAACAGCTCGATGGGGTCGTCGGCGGTCGGCTTGGACCAGCGGGCGTCGTAGCGACGCCCATCCCGCAGCACCACGGCGTCGGCGCCCTCGGTGACGACGTCGGTCTCCGGGTAGCCGGACGCCCCGATGTAGTGCCGGGTGTCGAGCACGACCACGTTGGCGGCCCCGATCCGCCCCTCGCCGGTCACCCGGAACGTTCGACCGTTCTGCCCGCGCCGGTAGCGGCGATCGTCAGCGTCGTACTCCCAGTTGCTGGTGAACTCGCGCGACATGCGGACATCCACCGCGACACCGGGGTCGTCGCAGGCCGCTTCGCCCTCCGGGCAACGGACCCGCCCGGGGACGTCCTCGCGGCTCTTGCGCTCCTCTTCGAACGTCCAGCCGACGTCGGTGAACGGCTCCGCGCCACGCGCGATGGCACCGTCCAACGTGGCTTGCGTCTCCACGTACAGGTTGTGGGGTGCGGCGCGACCGTGATCGCGGAAGAACCCCGCACCGCCTTCGGTGATCCGGATCGACGGGGTGTACGCAAGGAGGTTCTCGACCTCCTGGCGGGCACCGGAGTACGCGAAGCCCGAGGGGCCGTACCCGCGCATCAACTGGGCGGTGACGGGCCGCGCGGAGCGGATCGGCCCGGCGACGTCCGGCACCTGGCTGTGGAAGATCGCGACGAACCGGGTGACCCCACCTTCGACGACCTCCTCGTAGACGATGTCCGCGTCGTCCAGGCCGGCCTGCGGCCGAGCCTGCGGGGAGTTCTCGATCTTGACCAACAGCTGCGGCTGGTCGAGCAGTTCCTCGTCGATCGGTTCGCCGGTCAGGTGCGACCGCGGCCGATCGTCCTCCGGCTGCTCGACCTCCGGCTCCTCGGGCTCCTCCAGCTCCTCCGGCTCGGGGTCCGGCTCGGGGTCCGGTTCGGGTTCGTCGACGTCGAAGGGGGCCGTACGCACCAGCTTCGGTTGGTCGACGGCGCAGGCGGAGAGCAGCAGGGCGCCGACGAGCAGCGCGAGGAGGGCACGGGGCACGGGGTTCACTCCGGGTCAGGTTCGGGCCGCGACGAGCCGCAGCAGTCTAGGACGTGGACCTCCGCTCCCCCAGCATCCGTGGCCCCACCGCCACCTCGACGTCGTACCGGCACGTGGGGCGCTGGCGGTCACCGACCGGCGGCTCCGTCGATCGCCCGCAGGTAGCGCTCCCGGATGCGTCCCGCCACCACCGGCCAGTCGTGCGCCGCCGCCCGCTCGTGGCCGGCGGCCACCAGCGGCGATCGGGCGGACGGGTCGTCGAGCAGTTGTGCGATCACGTCCGCGAGGCGCTCCGGGTCGCCCGGTGGTACCAGACGGCCATCGACACGATCGGTGACCACCGAGCGGTACCCGGGCAGGTCCGAGGCCACCACGGCCCGGCCGGCCGCCATCGCTTCCAACAGCACGATCCCGAACGATTCGCCACCCAGCGCCGGCGACACGTACAGGTCGCAGGCCGCCAGCCGCTCGAGCAGTTCCGCATCGTCGACCCGCCCGTGGAACCGCACGCGAGCCCGCAGGTCCGCCGGAACGCGTCGCTGCGCCGCCGTGCGCTCCGGCCCGTCCCCCACCACGTCCAGGACGAGATCATCTCGACGTCGAGCCAGCCGGACGAACGCATCCAGCAGCACCGTCAGGCCCTTCCGCGGCTCGAGCCGCCCCACGAACAGCAACCGCCGTCCGCCATCGGTCGCCGGCGTGCGGGCATCGGCGACGGGTGCGAACCGGGCCACCTCGACACCGTTGGGGACGATCTCGAAGCGGTCGATCGGGAGACCCAGCGCATCGGCGTGGAACTCGGCCGCGGCCGCGCTGACGGCCACCAGGTCGTCGAGGTGGTCGATGACCCGACGGGTCACGGCCCGCGTCGCCCGGTAGACCCGACGCTGGTGCGACCAGGCGTGGACGGTGCCCACGACGGGGGCGACCGTCGAGGTCGCGGCGGCGACCCCCACCATCGGCACGACCGGCTCGTGGACGTGGATCACGTCCGGCCGGAACCGTTCGAGGGCGTGGCGCGTACGGGCGAACGCGCCCGGCCCCAGCGCGATCGGCGCGACCGACCCGTTGAACGACACCCGCGAGGCCCGTCCGACCGGGAGCGGCTGCACGCCGTCGGGTACCCGTGCAGCGTCAGGTCGGCCGGGGCCGACGACCCGCACGTCGTCGCCCAACGCCCGGAGCGCGTCAGCGAGCCGTGCGACGTGGGACTGCACGCCGCCGGGGACCGACAGGTCGTACGGACTGACCAGGGCGACCTTCACCCGTCCGCCCCGTCCTGGCTCGCCGCGACCCGATCGGCGTGCTCGGCACGGGCCAGTGCCTGCCAGTCGCCACCTCGACGCCAGGCGCGGACGACCGGGTGGGTCGGTTCGCGTTCGGCGAGCCAGTTGCGGACGAACACGTGCCACTGCTCGGGCACGCGGCGGATCAGACGCTCGAGTTCGTGGGCGATCGTCTGCGTGCCCTCGTGGACGTCCAACCCGCTGATGTCGACCGGCGGCTGCACGATGCCGTGGAACCCGTCGCCGGAGGTCACGAACCCGCCGACCGAGACGGGACGACCGGTCCGCCGCGCCAACGCCGCCGGCCCGGGCGGCAGGCGGCACGGTTCGTCGAAGAACGACACGATCGGGCCCTTGCGCGTGAGGTCGCGATCGGCCAGCAACGTCGCGAGTTGCCCGTGGTCGCTGACCCGTCGCTCGAGCCGGTCGAGCATGTCGCCGCCCGATACCAGCGGGATGACGTCGATGCCGGCGTCACGACGCAACTGCACGAACCGATCGAACAGCCGCCGTGGCTCGACCAGTTCGGCGACGACCACCATCCCCCAGTCCCGTTGGCTGGTGAAGAACGCGCCGACGTCCCACGATCCGAGGTGACCGGTCGCGAAGATCCCGCCCAGGCCGGAGTCACGGAAGGCATCCACGTGCTCCAGTCCCTCCGCGGTCGACGCCGCCACCACCTGCTCGCCCTCCATGGTGTGCAAGCGGAAGCTGTCCAACCAGTACCGCGC
>SKNP01000072.1 GCA_007120485.1 Nitriliruptoraceae bacterium | reverse complement strand
GAACGCGGCGACGGTGAGCGGCCCACCTGGTGGCGCCAGCCGCAGACGGAAACCGTCGGTCCGGAGCACCTCGCCGTCGAGGTGACCGCGCTCGCCCGCCAGCAGCTGCCGGCACGCGGTGGCGGACTCGCGGAGCGTGCGGGCGGGACGGGCGCGGGACCGTCCATGCCACGACTCGACCACCACCGGCGACGACGTCCCGAGGGCGACACCACACGTCCGCCCGGTCAGGTCCGCGACCGACGCGGCGCCCATCGCGACCGTGACCGGGTCGCGCACGCTGACCGCCAGAGGTCCGATGGTCAGCGAGATCGACCTCGTCGTGGCACCGATCGAGGTAGCGAGCGAGAACGCGTCGTAGGTCGCCATCTCACCGACCCACAGCTCCGCGAACCCGCAGTCGTCGGCGATGGTGGCGGTGTCGCGGACCTCCGGTGAGGGCCGGTCCAACCACAGGCCGAGGGAGACCGCCAGGTCGACGCTCATCGGGGGCGCTCCACCAGGACCGCGGCGCCGGAGCCGGCAGCGCCGCTCACCGCAGCGACGCCCCGCTGTGCGTCACGCCGCTCGAGCTCATCGACCAGGCCGGTGAGCAGGTACGCGCCGGTGGCGCCGAAGGCATGACCCATCGCGATCGTCCCACCGTTGACGTTGAAGCGATCGTCGCCGACACCGAGGTCCTGCTGGAAACGAAGGCACAGGGCAGAGAAGGCTTCCGCGAACTCGACGAGGTCGAGGTCATCGGGGTCGAGTCGTTCCTTCGAGAGGATCTGCTCGACCGCCTGCTGGCCAGCCAGGAGCATCCGGATGGGTTCGCACGCCGCGGCGGCGGATCGGACGATCCGAGCCCGAGGGGCGAGCCCCAAGCGGTCGACCGCGGCATCACTGGCCAGCAGCGTCATGGCCGCACCGTCCGCCACCGAGGGCGACGTCCCACGGGTGTGGAGGTGTTCCACACGATCGAGGCCGTCCAGCCGGTCGATGGCGATCCGGTCCTGCCCTTGCGCGCCGAGCTCGGCGAAGGCGGGCGGCAGCGAGGCGAGTTCGTCGAGGTCGACCGACGGGCGTACGTGCTCATCCCGGTCGATCGTGGCGCCGTCGGGGACCACCAGGGAGCGGTCGTAGTCACCCCGGTCCCAGGCCTCCTTCGCCAGCCGTTGGGTCCGCGCTCCGTACGCATCGAGCGCTTCGCGCGTGAAGCCGGACTCCGTGGCCGCGATGTCGGCGGCGATGCCCATGTGCACCGCCCCGAGCCGGGTCATCAGGTCGAGGTCACCCCACAACGGGCCTCGATCGGAGAACATCGGCACACGCGACACCGACTCGACCCCGCCGGCGAGCACGATCTCCGCCTGGCCGGAGGCGATCAGTCCCGCCCCTACAGCGACCGCGTCGAGCCCCGAGGAGCAGTACCGGTTCACGGAGATCCCGGGCACCGAATCGGGCAGACCGGCCGCCAAGGCGGCCGTCCGAGCGACGCCGCCACCCTGTTCGTCGACCTGGCTCGCGCAGCCGACGACCACCTCGTCGACCAAGCTCGGGTCGAGGTCGACCCGTTGCAGGACCCCGGTGAGGACCGCCCCCACCAGGTCGGTCGGTGGCACCTCGGCGAGCCCACCATCGGGCTTGGCCTTGCCGCGCGGGGTCCGGACCGCATCGATGACCTGCGTCGACATCATGCCACCCCCACCACGAACGCGGCCGATGTGGTGCACGATCCGCCGATGTTGACGGTCAGGCCTCGGCGGGCACCTCCGACCTGGGTGTCACCCGCACGGTCGGTGACCTGCCGAGCGACGTCGTTGACCATGCGGATGCCGGTGGCACCCACCGGGTGCCCGGCGCCGATCAGTCCTCCGCTGGGGTTGACCGGCAAGGCCCCGTCCGGGTCGATCGTGCCGTCCTCGACGGCCTTCCAGGCCTGTCCAGGTGGCGTGAGTCCGAGATGCTCCAAGGTGACGTACTCCGTGATCGTGAAACAGTCGTGCAGTTCGATCAGATCGAGGTCGTGGACGTCCTCGAGCCCGGCACGTCCGAGCGCGTCGGTGATCGCCCCCCGCAGGTGCGGGAACACGTAGCCGGAGGGGTCCGGTGACGCGAGCTTGTCCTCGAGCACGATGCGGTCGGTCCGCATCCCGAACCCTTCGACCGCGGGGACCGCATCGAGGTCACGCCCACGGGAGGTGGCCCATCGGCGGGCTGCTGCCTCGCTGGCGAGGACCACGGCCGCGCTGCCATCGGTGATCCGGCCACAGTCGGTCTTGCGCAGCTGACCCTCGACGACGGGGTTGACGGCATCATCGGTACCGAACGCCCCCGGACCGAACGTCCAGTCCCGCGCTTGCGCGACGGGGTTGCGCTTCGCGTTGGTGTGGTTGATCTCCGCGATACGGCCGAGGTGGTCGTGGTCGAGCCCGAAGCGGTCGGCGTAGGCGTCGGCGAGTTGCGCGAACAGCGCCGGCCAGACGTAGTCGGCGTCGACCGCCTCACGCCCCACCCAGGCAGCCGAGCCCAGGTGGTCGGCGGCGGTGGTCGGCGGCACCCCACGCATCACCTCGACCCCGGTCACGAGCGCGATGTCGTGGTGGCCGGCCTCGAGCTCGGCGATCGCCGCCAGCAACGCGACGCTTCCGGACGCGCAGGCCGCTTCATGCCGGGCGATCGGCCGACCGGCCAACGCCGGAACCACCGACGCGAGCACGCCGCCGAGCTGGGCTTGGCCGGTGAACAGTTCACCGGCCAGGTTGCCGACGTGCGCCGTGTCGACGTCCGCGGCGTCCAACTCGGCGTCAGCCAACGCGCCATCGCTGGCCGCTTCCAACAACGCCGCCAGACCGCTGGTGGACGTCTCCCAGCGTTCGGCGAAGTCGGTCTGGGAACCTCCGAGGATCCGTACCGTCATCCGTCACTCCTCGACTGCGGTGCGGGTTCACGGACCTGGGCCACGCGGAACCGCCCCGCGATGAAGGCCTCGTCCGTCAGGCAGGCGTTGCCGGCCGGGGACAACCCCGTCACGTGGTAGTCGCTGTAGGCGGCGGCGAAGTTGAGCGGCATCGGCCCCGTCAGGTTCAGGCTCACGGAGGCACCGGCGTCGAGGTAGGCCGTCTTGGCCCGCTCCTGGTAGCCGGGGTCGGTCGAGTAGACGTGCGAGGCGATCGAGCCACGGTCGGCGACGTCCCGCACCGCATGGGCGAGCGCGTCCTGCCCATCGGCGCAGCGGATCGCGAACGAGATGGGGCCGAAGCGTTCCTGGCCGAACAACTCGCGATCGTCGGGCTCCAGCACCGTGATGCTGGGTGTCAACGTGCGGGCCTCGGGGTACTCCGGATGCTCGTAGGAGCCACCGGCTCGTGCCACCCGCCCGCGGGACGCCGCCGCCGATGAGAGCTGGCTGACCAGGTCGTCGGTCGCCGGCGACTGCACGGCGCCGAGCAGCCCTGCCGCCCGGGACGGCGTGGTCGCGGTGGCATCGACCGCAGCGACGATCCGATCGACGACGTCGTCCGGCGCGATGACCCCGTCAGGGGTCCGAACGCCCGTGGACGGCAGGTAGAGGTTCTGCACCGACGTGCACATCTGGGCGCTGAAGAGCCCCAGCGAGGTCGCGATCGCCGAGGCGACCGGGTCGAGATCCTCGACCGACTCCAGCACGACCGTGTTGACGCCAGCGGTCTCCGTGAAGGCGATCGCCGGGTGTGCGTTGGCCTCGATCCACGACCCGAACTCCGGGCTGCCGGTGAAGTCGACGATGCGGCACCGCGGGTGCGTGATCAGCTCCTTGGCGACCGGCTGCTGGGGCGTGTCGACCGCCAGCTGCACGGTCGTGGTCGGCAGGTCCTCCTCGGCGAGAACCTCCTGCGCGACCTGCACCATCAGCGCCATGGTCAGGACACTGGTCGGGTGCGGCTTCACGAGCACGGGGTTGCCGGTGGCCAGGTTCGCGAACAACGCGGGGTAGGCGTTCCAGGTGGGGAAGCTCGCGCAGGTGATGACCACCGCGGGTCCACGTGGCCGCAGGTGGAACCGCTTGTCGAGCGCGACCGGGGTCCGTCCGAACGGGCGCTCCCACCGGCCTGAACGTGGCACCCGTGCCATCGCTTCAGCGGCGTAGGCGATGGCTTCGATCCCCCGGTCCAACGCGTTGACGCCGCTGCCGACACAGCTCATCGAGAAGCTCTGGCCGGTGGTGTGCTGGTTGGCATGGGCGATCTCGTACCACCGGTCGTACAGCCGCCAGACCATCTCCAGGCACAGATCGACACGCCGTTCTGGTTCCACCTTCGCCCAGGCAGCCATCGCCTCGTCCGCGGCGGCGAACAGCGTGTCGGGATCGCTCACCGGGTAGGCGATATCCAGGGGCACGAGGGTGAACGGCGACGTCTCCGCCGCCTTCACCTCGTCGCTGGCCGGCTGGTCGAGTTCGACCCGGCCGCCGAGGTACGACTCGAACGTGGCCTTCGCCGACGCGATCGCCGCCTGACTCGCCTCGTCCTTGCCGGGCCGGTCGGGGAAGGGGCTGAAGTGTTCGCGGGTGCGGCAGGCCTCGACGGCCTGCTCGAGCAGGTGGTCATGGCGGGTCATCGTTCGCTCCCCTCGTCGTCGACCGTGTCCGCGCGTCGCCACCGAAGGCGGTGGCGACGCCGCCGCCCGTCCACCACCTCGTCGGCACTGAGCTCGAGGTCGTCGCCGTCGCGTGTCACCCGACGGCGTTGCGTCGAGCCCACCATGTCCGGGTCCAACGCGATCGTCACCTCGTGGACGACGTGGTCGGCCTCACGCCACCAGCGGCCGCCGTAGGAGAAGTACGAGCGCGCGATCTCCGCCACCTCGGCATCCGGGGCGCGACGCAGCGCACCAGCAGCGCTCGGCTGGCGACCGGTACGAGCCACCGCCGCATGCATCCATCCATCCGCGGCGTAGACCAACGTGCCGGTCGCGTCCGCCCCGAACGGATGCCGGGGGGCGGCATCGTCCGGTTCCAGCTCCCACGCCTGGAGGAGCCAGGTTCCCGTCAACTCGTCAGCGTCGGTCAGCATGTCAGCCCAGCTGGTCCGCGCGGATCCAGCAGGCGTGGAAGCCGAGCGGGACCCGTTGCGGCAGGATCACCCTTCCGACCGGCCCAGCACCGAGATCGGCCGCGTCGAGGATCACCAGCTCCGAGCGCTGCTCGCGCTCGTCCTGCACGAACGAGACCAGGTAGCCGTCGTCCTCGCTGGTGGAGCCGTCCCGAGGAGCGAAGGGCGACTCGCTGCCCCAGCGCCCGGGACCGAACCGGTGCTCCTGCTTCTCGCCGGTGACACGGTCGTAGCGGATGATGCCATCGAACATCAGCGTCTCCTCCGGGGAGATGCTGACGTTGT
>SKNP01000406.1 GCA_007120485.1 Nitriliruptoraceae bacterium | reverse complement strand
AGCTGCCCTGGAACGCCGGGTGGGTGTTGCGCAGGCGCAGCAGGACCCCCAACCGTTGGACCACGGGTCGGGCGAGCGCGCGCTCGAGCTCCTCGGAGCTGACGTGGTGGCGGTTGATGTCGCGGCCGACCCCCGTGGTGTGCAGCAGTTCCACGTCGTTGTGGCCGGCGAGCAGCCCGACGTAGTAGATCTGCGGGATGCCCGGCAGCCAGACCTGCAGCAGCCGGGCGATGAGGTAGGCGTCGTCGTCAGCGCCCAGCGCGTCGTAGAACGTGCAGTTGATCTGGTAGAGGTCGACGTTGGATGCCGACGTGCCGGTGGCCAGCCGGGAGGTGCCGTGGCTGGCCTCGTGGATCCCCTCGACGAGGTCGTCGATCTCCTCGACCGACAGCAGACCGAGGTGGTGGGCGTCGGAGGTGTCCGGACCGACGTCGATGACCCCGATGCCGTCGTGGGTGTCGAGCACCGTGACCGCGTTGTGGGGCCGGATCTCGCACCAGCGTCGCAGCCGCTCCGGGTCGCCGGTGAGCAGGGCGTGGATCACCAGCGGCGGCAGCGCGAAGTCGTAGACGTAGTCGACCCGTTCGGCGATCTCCACCTGCCGCTTCCAGTAGCTGTGGACCTCCACCAGGACCTCGATGCCGCGGGCGTGCGCCCGGGCGGTGAGCTCCTCGATGAACGCGAAGGTGTCCTCGGTCATGAACGACGAGGTCCCCGGGGTCTTGATCGCGTAGCCGACCGCATCCAGGCGCACCACCTCGATGTGGTGCTGCGCGAACCGGTCCAGGATCGCGTCGAGGTAGGCGGTCCCGGCACGGGAGCGCACGTCGATGTCGATCTGATCGGCGGTGAAGGTGGTCCACATCACCCGCTTGGTCCGGTCGGCCAACTGCACCGGGGTCAGCGGCAGCCCCGGTCGAGGCCGGTAGAGCCGGGTGAGCAGCGCCTCGGTGGCACCGTGCTCGAACACCGCGTCCAGCGTGAGGAAGAGCCCGGCATGCTCGGACGCCTCGCCATGCTCGAGGAAGTCGAGGAACTGCGGTGAGCGCGACGACACGTGGTTGACGATCAGGTCGGCCATGATCGGCCAGGTTCGACCGAGCCGCTCGACGTCGTCCCACGAGCCGAGGCGGGGGTCGACCCGCTGGTGGTCGACCGGGTCGAAACCGGCGTCCGCGCCGTCGATCGGGTCGAAGAACGGCAGCAGGTGGACGCCACCGAACCAGCCCTCGAACGGGCCCGCCAGCAGCTGTTGCACCCCCGGCAGATCACCGGCGAGACGGTCGGCGTAAGCGATCAGCTGGGCCTGGTTGCGCACGAGGGTTCCCTGGACGCGGCTGGCACGAGGACGGCTGTAAGCGCTTACATCTACCCGGTGGACGCGCCGATGTCGAGGTGGCCGCCCCGGATCAGTCCGGCAGCCCCAGCGGATGTGCGTCGTCGCGACGGTGGTGGACCCGCTGGACCTTGCCGACCGCGGTACGCGGCAGGGTGCCGGCGGGGTGCACCTGCACGCGGCTCGAGACGCGGAGGCGGCTGGACAGGCGTTGGCTGATCACCGCAGCGAGCTGGGGGTCGACGTCGAGGCTGTGGACCTCCGCATGGATCACCAACCGCAGCAACGTGCCACGGTGGTCGAGGACCAGCGCCCAGTTGCCGTTGAGCTGCTGATGCTCGAGCAGGGTCGCCTCGATCTCCCTCGGGAAGACGTTCACCCCACGCACGACCAGCATGTCGTCGGTGCGACCCGACAGGCGGTCGATCCGCGGATGCGTCCGGCCGCAGGCGCAGGTGCCGCGGGTCAGGCGCGTGACGTCACCGGTCCGGTAGCGCAGCACCGGCTGCGCCTCCTTGGTCAGGGTGGTCAGGACCAGCTCGCCGCGCTCACCGTCGGGCAGGACGGCGCCGCTATCCGGGTCGATGATCTCCGGCAGGAAGTGGTCGTCGAACACGTGCAAGGCACCGGGCGCCTCCACGCACTCCATGGCGACGCCGGGGCCGATGACCTCCGAGAGCCCGTAGATGTCGCGGGCGACCACCCGCCGGTCGGTGAGGCCGGACCAGGCATCCTCCAGCCGGTCCCGGAACCCGCCGGACCACGGTTCGGCACCGCAGACGAGGTAGCGCACGCGCAGGTCATCGAGGTCCTCGGCTTCCGCCCGCTCGGCGAGCAGCATCGCGAACGACGGGGTGCAGGCCAGCCCGTCGGCTCCGAGGTCGGACAGCAGCGTCAGCTGCAGATCGGTGTTGCCGCCCGACGCGGGGATCACGGTCGCGCCGAGCCGTTCGCCGCCGTAGTGCAGCCCGAGACCGCCGGTGAACAGCCCGTAGCCGTAGGCGACGTGGAGCACGTCCGAGCGGCGCCCACCCGCGCATCCGATCGACCGGGCGACCACCTCGGCGAAGATCTCCACGTCCCGGGCGGTGTAGGCGACGATCGTCGGTTTCCCGCTGGTGCCCGAGGACGCGTGCGCCCGGACGGTCGCATCGCGATCCACCGCCAGCATCCCGAAGGGGTAGGTGGTCCGCAGGTCCGGCTTCGCGGTGAACGGCAACGCATCGAGGTCGTCGACGCCACCGACGTCGTCGGGTGTCACGTCGGCCAGGCGCTCGGCCCAGAACGGCTGGCTGCTGCCGACCAGCCGCCGGACGAGGTCGCGCAGCCGTTGGTCCTGCTCGGTGCGTCGGACGTCGGTCGGTGCCGCTTCGGCATCGGGCTGGAACACGCTGACCACCCCCGTGCATCACCGCCGCCCCACGGCCGGGATCGATCGGGAGGCTGGCGTCGCCGGTTGCCGTCGCTCGCGACCTCAACCTAGCGAGCGACGGACCCCGACGCTTCGAGCGCCGTGGCGCGACGCTTCGTGCGCCGCAACCCGACTCGCCCGCCGCGTGCGCCCGGCGACTCACTAGCCTCGCTCGGCGTGCCGGAACCAGCAGCGCCGTGCGATCACCGGTCTGCGAGACGAGCCCACGTCAGACGGGAGCAGGTGTGCCGACGACCCAGATCGACGTCCGCTTCTACGAGCTCGACCCCTACGGGCACGTCAACCACGGGGTCTACCTCAACTACTTCGAGGTGGCGCGGATCGAGCTGCTCGACCAGCTCGGGTGGGGGCTACCCCGGCTGCAGGAGCTCGGCTACCACCTGGTGGTGGTCGAGGTGAACCTGCGCTTCCGGGCACCTGCCGTGGCCGGCGACCGCCTCACCGTCCACAGCGAGCTGACCCAGCTCCGGCGTGCGTCAGCGACCTGGCAGCAGCGGCTCGTCCGCGGCGACGAGCCGATCGCCGACAACCGCATCCGTTCGACCATCACCGACCCCGCCGGCCGCCCCTGCGCCGCACCAGCCGGATTGCTCGAAGGGCTGCAACCCCTGCTGGCATCCGCGCCGAGCTGACCGTCACCCACCGACCGTCTCCCGACCGTCCTCGATGAGGAGCCACCGATGTCGTCGCTGCCCGCCCACCCGTCCGGGACCTTCACGATCGGAAGTGACCTGCCGGTCACCCGCATGGGGTTCGGTGCGATGCGCGTCACCGGTGACGGCATCTGGGGCGATCCGCCGGACCGCGACGCCGCGATCGCGCTGCTGCGAGAGGTCGTCGAGCTCGGCGTCGACCTGATCGACACCGCCGACAGCTACGGCCCGTTCGTCTCCGAGGACCTGATCCGCGAGGCGCTGCACACCGGCGGCAGCGATCCGTACGACGGGGTCTGCGTCGCCACCAAGGCCGGGCTGGTGCGGACCGGACCCGGGCAGTGGCACGCCGTGGGACGACCGGAGTACCTGCGGTTCGCGTGTGAGATGAGCTTGCGCCGTCTGGCCGTGGAGCGGATCGACCTCTACCAGTTGCACCGCATCGATCCGCAGGTGCCGGCGGAGGAGCAGTTCGGGGTGTTCGCCGAGCTGCAGCAGGAGGGCAAGATCCGACACATCGGGCTGTCGGAGGTCAGCGTCACCGAGCTCGAGCACGCCCGCCACCACCTGCCGGTCGCCACCGTCCAGAACCGATACAACCTGCTGGACCGTGACTCGGAGGCGGTGCTGGACGCCTGCGAGGCCGCAGGGATCGGGTTCCTGCCGTGGTTCCCGGTCAAGACCGGGGATCTCGCCGTCCGCGGGGGCCCGCTCGACGACCTGGCGGCGCAGACCTCAGCCACCCCCGCGCAGCTCGCGCTGGCCTGGCTGCTGCACCGGTCGCCGGTGATGCTGCCGATCCCTGGCACCTCCTCGAGCGCGCACCTGCGGGAGAACGTCGCCGCCAGCGGGTTGACGCTCTCCGAGGCGCAGCTGGCCGCGCTGGACGCGGTCGCGTGAGCGGACTCGACCTCGAGCGGCCGCCGCGCTTCTCGATCTGGCGTCGGCTCGTCGCGCTGCTCGGCATCGGCGCCATCGCGCTGGGGTGGTTGCAGACCGGTGCCGCCACGGCCGAGCTGTCCGTCGAGGTGGTGGACGACCGGGACACCGTCGTCGAGGTGTGGCTCCCGGACGGGGCCGACGTCGCGCTGCCCGGCGTGGTCGTCACGCACGGGTTCTCGGGGTCGCGGCAGCTGATGCGGGCGACCGCGGTCGCCCTCGCGGACGCCGGGTACGCGGTCGCGGTGCCGGACCTCGCCGGTCACGGGGCGAGCACCGCGACCTTGCCGCGCGGGGACGACGCCGCGGCGGTCCTGGCCTCGGAGGTCGCGTTCGCGTTGGAGATCCTGGAGGACCAGCCGCAGGTGGATGGCGATCGGCTCGGAGTCCTGGGGCACTCCATGGGGTCGGGTGCGGTGATGGAAGCCGGCATCGCCCAGCCGGGACGTGTAGCGGCGACCGTGGCGGTCTCACCCACCGACGCGGACGTCTCCGAAGACCGACCCCTCGACCTGCTGCTGCTCGCCGGGGAACGTGAGGCCCGGTTCCTCGCCAACGCCGAGGACCTGCTGGACCGCGCAGGTGGCCCGGTGGCCATCGGCGACGATGCACCGGCGCGCGCCCTGGAGACGGTCCCGGGTGCCAACCACCTGACGATCCTGTTCAGCGCGACGATGCACCGTGAGACGATCGCCTGGTTCGATGCGACGCTCGGCGCCGATCGGGACGCCGAGGCGCCCGTCCCTGGCGACGCCCGGCTGGGTCTGTGGTGGCTGCTCCACCTCGCCGGTGTCCTGCTGATCTGGCGGGCCATCGCCCCGCTGCTCGTCGATCGCGAGGACGTGAGCGTGCGGTCGGGCCGCCCGCTGCTGGGCCTGATCGCCGGCGTCGCGACGGCGCTGGGCGTGCTGGCCATCACCGACGCGATCGTCGAGTTGGACGGTCTGGGTGGGATGCTGGTCGGGCCGCCCCTGGTCGGCTGGCTGTTGGTCACCGGCGTGGT
>SKNP01000159.1 GCA_007120485.1 Nitriliruptoraceae bacterium | reverse complement strand
GAGGACCGCCAGGAGTGGCTGGCTCGGTCGCTCGGCTACCGGGCGGAGGGCGACACCTCCGCCCGGCAGGTGTTCCTGACCGAGCTGGCCCGCGTCCAGGGTCGGGTCACCGAGCTCCACGCGAAGCTGTTCTACCGGCCGCTGCTCGAGACGTACGCGTCCGTCCCGGCCAGCGCCACCGGGGTGAGCGTGTCCGAGGGCACGACCGCGATCAGCGATGAAGCCGCCGTCGAACGGTTACGTGCCCTGGGGTTCCGCGACGGCCCGGCCGCGTTGCGCGACGTGCGGGCGGTGACCACCGGGGTCAGCCGACGCGCCCGCACGGTCCGCGCGGTGCTGCCCGCGGTGCTCCAGGTCCTCCAGGACACCCCCGACCCGGAGACCGGGCTGCGGTCGTTCCGCGAGCTGGTCGAGGCGCAGGGCGAGAACGCGGAGCTGCTGACCTACCTGCGGGACCATCCGGGGGCTGCGGACCTGGTCGGCCGGGTACTCGGGACCAGCCGGGTCGCCGGCGAACTGCTGATCCGCCAACCGCAGGGCGTGGACTGGCTCCGGGACGAGAAGCTGCGGGAGGAGCCGCGAACCCGTGACGAGTTGGTGCGCAAGGCGGTCGGGCGGCTGCACTGGCAGGACACCACGGACGCGCTGCGGAGGTTCAAGCGGCTCCAGCTGCTGCGCATCGTCCTGCGCGACCTCGCGGGTGGGACGACCGCCGGTGGGGTCGGCCAGGAGCTCACCGCGCTCGGTGAGGCGTGTTTGACGGGCGCCCTGCGAGCCGAACTGCGAGCGCAGGCGACGCGGCTGGGTCTGGAGACGATCGACGAACTGCCCGTCAGCATCGCCATCGTCGGGATGGGCAAGCTCGGTGGCATGGAGTTGCACTACTGCTCCGACCTGGACGTGCTGTTCGTCCACGAAGCCGTCGCGGGAGCCGACGAGCAGCAAGCGGCGACCTTGGCGCTGGAGATCGCCGGCAACGTCATGCGCTCGCTGTCGGAGATCACGGCCGAGGGCACGGCCTTCGAGGTGGACGCCGAACTGCGCCCTGAGGGACGTACCGGGCCGCTGTCACGGTCGCTCGCTTCGTACACGTCCTACTGGGACCGGTGGGCCGAACCCTGGGAGCACCAGTCGCTGCTGCGTGCTCGGTACGTCGCCGGGGACCGGGAGCTGGGGAGCCGGCTCGTGGCCGCCGCACAGCCGCACGCCTACCCGACGGATGGCCGCGACGTCGCGGCACCGATGCGACGGATGAAGGCGCGCCTGGAGAAGGAACGGATCCCGCGGCGGCTCGCTCCCGAGCGCCACCTCAAGCTCGGTCCCGGTGGGCTCTCCGACGTCGAGTGGACCGTGCAGCTGCTGCAGCAGCTGCACGGGGGAGGCCGCCCGGCGTTGCAGACCCCCGGGACCATGGCCGCGCTGGACGTCCTGCAGGACGACGCGCTCATCGGCCACCAGGACGCCGACTGGCTCCGGCACGGCTACCACTTCCTGTCGGAGGTGCGCAACCGTCTCTACCTGCTGCGGCACCGCGACGTGGACGTGCTGCCGACGAGCCAACCGCAGGTGGAGGTGCTGGCACGGTCGATGGGCTACGGCCGTGGCCGCTGGCAGGAGTTGGAAGAGGACCGCCGGCGACACGCCCGTCACGTCCGGCAGGTGTGCGAGCGCGTCTTCTACGCCATCGAGCCCGGGTAGGAGTGAGCCGCCGAACACCTCGACGTCAAGGCCGCCGCTGCGGCCTCACCGGTCCGGGGGCTCCTCAGACGGTGGCGAACGGCGCAGGCGCTGGTCGATGAGGGCGTTGAGCGTCGCCGCAGCATCCCAGGCGTCGTCGACGGTGATCAGGACCTCACGACCGTCGCTGCGGTGGACCCGAAGCGCCGTGCCCGGGCGGGTGACCACGCCGAGCCGACCTGCGGTGTCCACGCGAAGGCCCCAGCCGCCGAACTGCCAGAACGGCTCGTCGATACGTTCGACGTCGGCGCCGACCACCTGCTCGAGGGGTACCTCCAGCATGCGACGTCCACCGAGGATCGTGACCCTGACCCCGCGCTGGTCGACGTGCAGTTCGAAGCGCACGGTCGCCAGCATCGCCGGAGCGAGGAACCCGGGGATCAGGAGCAACCACCAGGTGGTCACCGCGGCCAGCGCGGTGAGCCCGACCACGACCCCGGCGACCAGCCATCGCAGGCCCGGCGGGATCGTGCGGTTGCGGCCATGCCAGCTCGCGGTCGCGTCGTCGCCTGCGGGTCGCGGTGCGTGTGCCGGCGGTGGCTGCTGGACCTCGGGCCCAGCGGGGTCATCTCGGGCGAGCGCGCCGACGCCGATCCCGACGGCGATCGCGGCGAGCACCGCGACCGCCAGATCGGGACCCGGCGGCGGTGTCGCTGCCGGGTCGGTCAGATCCAGGTGGCGTCGGAGCGCGTCGGCCAGGGTCACCGACAGCAGCACCGGGAGACCTGCCGCCGTCCCACCGAGGATCCGCCGCAGCAGCTGGGGATGTCGGTGGCTGACGGCGATCGCCCCGAGCGCCACCGTCAGCAGCGTCGGGACCAGCAGGGCGACCACGAGCAACGGCCCCGGCGGCAGCGTCGCCGTCGGGATGCCATCGACCCCCCACTGGCGGACCAACTGGTCGGGCAGGCGGTCACGCACCGCGGCCCAGAACCCGACCAGCCCCGCGGTCGGGACCAGCAGGCAAGCGGCGATGGCCCCGGCCAGCCGCCGGTCCAGGCCACGGTCAGGAGCGCTCATCGCTCGGGTAGGACCAGTTCGCGCAGATGGTCGAGCCGGACCGCCCCAGCGCCCAGGACGTCCGCGTGGAAGGCCACCTCGTCGAACGCCGCGCCATCGCGGGCGCGCCGGGCGTCCCTCAGCTCGAGGAACGTGCGCTGTCCCAGCGAGTAGCTGATGGCCTGGCCCGGCCAGCCCAGGTAGCGGGTGACCTCGCTGTGTGCGTACGCGGGGGCCAGCGCGGCCAGGTCGGTCAGGGCTTCGACGGCCAGCGGGACGGTCCACGCCTCACCCGGATGGAACGGGGCATCGTCGGGGATGCGCTGCTCCAGGTGGAGGCCGATGTCGACCAGGACCCGGACCACACGCAACAGCTGTCCGGTGATGTAGCCGAGCTCGTACTGCGGTTCCTCGAGCGCCCCGAACTCGTCCATCAGGGTCTCCGCGTACAGGGCCCAACCCTCGATGTAGCCGGTGGTGCCGCTCAGCAGGCGGTGCGCACGGCTCAACCGCTCGGTGTGCATGGTCTGCAACCCGAGCTGCAGGTGGTGGCCGGGGAAGCCCTCGTGGTAGGCGGTCGAGACCTCCTCGAACAGCGGCACGTGCGGGTGGTCGCCGAGCGACCACCAGATGCGTCCGGGTCGGGACAGGTCCTCGCTGGGTCCCACGTACTGGGCGCCGATCGGGCTGCCGGGGGGCGCCAGCGCCACCTCGACGTGGCGGATCGGGTCGGGGACGTCGAACCGGGTGCCGGCCAGCTGCTCGAGCGCCGTGGTCTGGCGTTGCTGCATCAGCTCCCGGAAGGTCTCCGGGTCGGGAGCGCCGAACGCCGGGTCGTCGTGGAGCCGTTGGAGGACCTCGGACAGGGTGGCCGAGGGGTCGAGGCGGGCCGCGACCTGCTCGGCACGGGTCCGCAGGCGGGCGAGCTCCTGCCAGGCCCAGTCGACCGCTTCGTCGAGGTCGACCGGCTCGCCGACATGGCGGTCGGCCTCGCGTGCGTAGCGGTCCGGTCCGACCGCATCGACCGCGCTCGCGTGCGGCAGGTAGCGGTCCTCCAGGAAGGCGGTCAGCTCCTGGATGCGGTCGCGGATCGCCGGCAGCGTCGCGCGCACCGGGTCGGCCAGGGCCGGGTCGAGCTCGGCCAACGAGGCGATACGACGGGCGAACGCCCCGTCGTCGCCGGCGGCCGACCGCAGCTGCTCGATGACGCTGTGCACCTGGCGTTGCGCGACGACGACCCCGCGGTCGAGCGCGACCTCGATCCGACGCTGCCAGCCGGCCAGCGCGTCCGGCAGCGTGGCCAGCCGGGCAAGGAGCGCCTCGCGGCCCTCGGGGGTGGTGTCGTCCTGGATGTCGAGCACGTCGCGGGTGGCCAGCACCGTCGATGTCAGGTGGGAGATGTCGCGCAGGTGGTCATCGTGCTCGATCGGCTCGAGTTCGCTGGCGAGGATGTCGCCCAGCACCCGGATCGCGAGCTCGTCGTCGCCGGTGGTCGCGGCCGGGAGCGCGTCGAGTTCGCGTGCGGTGTCACGCAGCAGCGCCTCGAGGGCATCGATGCCCTCCGGGCCGAGATCGCCCCACTCGTGGTCGTGGCCGGCGATGCCGAGGAACGTCGCCCACAACGGCTGGGTGCGAGCGAACGCCTCGACGAACCGGTCGGACAGGTCGAACACGGGGTGGGTCTCGGGCATGAACTCTCCGGTCGGGGAGGTGGAGGCGCCGACGCAGCGTAGGGTGGTGGATGGTGCAGGCTCGGGTCGAGGTGAGCGAGGTGGGAGACGTGGAGGTCGCGCCGCACGGTGGGATCGTCGACGCACACCTGCATCTGTTGCCGCCCCGGCTGGCGCGCAAGGTCCGGTCGGTGTTCGACGCGCACGTGCCCGGGCAGCTCGCGTACGGCATCGATCCGGGGCCCGTGCTGGCCGATCTGGCCGCCGCCGGGGTGACGCAAGGGTGGGTGCTGCCCTACGCCCACGGCCCCGGAGTCGCTGACTGGCTCGTGCCGGCGACCTACGAGCACCTCCAACAGCTGCGCCAGGGCGACCACGGTGTGGAGCTGGTCCTGGGCGCGACCGCGCATCCTGACGATGCCGATCCGCTGGCAGCCCTGGCATCGGGGGTCGACGATCTGGGGGCTCGGGTGTGCAAGCTGCACTGTGCCGTCGGTGGGTTCACGGCCGACGATCCGCGGCTGGAGCGCCTCTGGCGGTTCTGCGCCGAGCGCGCGCTCCCGGTCATCGTCCACGTGGGTCGCTCGCCGAGCGGCGACAGCACGCCCGACGACCTCGCCGCGGTCCAGCGGGTGGCCGATCAGCATCCGGACGCGGTGCTGATCGTCGCCCACCTCGGTGCGCCAGCGATCACCGCCACCCTGCGGTTGCTCGACCGGCATCCGAAGCTCCACGCGGACCTCACCCCCGTGGTCACGGCGCTGCCGGCGATCGACCCCGCGGAGCTCCACCTTCGTGCGGATCGGCTGCTGTTCGGCTCGGACGCGCCGAACACGGGGTTCGGCGTCCACGAACTGCTCGAGCACTGGTACCACCAGAGCCCCGATCCGACCGTCCAGCAGCAGGTACGGGGTGGGACCGCCCGGCGGCTGTTGGCCGCCGGCGCGTAGGGCATCGGCCCTCGACGGGTAGCGTGGGAGGCAGCGGTAGCGTAGGGCTCGGTCGGCTCGG
>SKNP01000205.1 GCA_007120485.1 Nitriliruptoraceae bacterium | reverse complement strand
GCACCCCGTCCGACGACCTGCCCGATCAGGTCCCGGACGAGCTCGTCGGCGAGCGGCTCGCCATGATCAGCGAGCTGCAGGAGCGCGTCGCCGACGAGGCAGCAGCGAGGTTCGTCGGCCGTGACCTCGACGTGCTGGTCGACGAGGTGATCGACGACGCGGAGGCTGACGGCGCGACGGCGGTGGACGGTCCGACGGGAGAGGCGCGCGTGGTTCCGGGCGTGCCGGCCGATCCCTCGGCCCGAACCACCATCGCCCGCTCCTACCGTGAGGCGCCGGATACCGACGGCGAGATCCGGTTGGTCGGTCCGGACGGCCAGCCCGCCGATCTGCCGGTCGGTCGCACGCTCACCGTCCACGTCGGGTCGGCGGTCGGCGTCGACCTGATCGCGACCGTCGACGCGCGCACCGCTGGCGGTGCGGATGGCTGAGGACCCCGGTCCGTCACGGAACCCGGCAGGAACGCCGGGTGGTGCGTCGGGTGCTCACGTCGAACCGCACTGGTTCAACATCGCCAACACCGTCACGTTCCTGCGGGTGCTGCTGGTCCCGGTGATCCTGTGGCTGCTGCTGACCGAGACCGACGGCGGCGTGGAGCGGTGGTGGGCGTTCGGGATCTTCGTGTTCGCTGCGGCGACCGACTCGGTCGATGGCTGGGTCGCCCGCCGCTACCACGGCATCACCCGCTGGGGGCAGCTGGCCGACCCCATCGCGGACAAGCTGCTGATCATCGGGGCGTTGGCCTCCCTGGCGTTCGTCGGGGAACTGCCGTGGTGGGCGGTGACCGTGATCGTCGCCCGCGAAGTGTCCGTGACGCTGCTGCGGGTCATGCTGGTCCGCCGGCGCGACCTGGTCATGCCGGCCTCGCCGTGGGGCAAGATCAAGACCGTCTCCCAGGTGGTTGCGGTCGCCGCGTTCCTGCTGCCCGGGATGCCGGAGGTGGCAGCCCGCCGCCTGCTGGACCTGGCGATCGTGCTGACGATCTGGTCGGGCATCGAGTACGCCTTCCGTGCCGGCCGGCTCGCCCGCAACGGGGACCGGCCGGCCTCCGCCGACCCCGAGGAGCATCCACGGTGACCCACGACGACGTCCCCGTCACGCGGCCCACCGCGTCGGTCGCCACCTCGACGGCCGATGACACCGTCGTGGCACCGCACCTTCAACCCGGTGTCATCGATGGGGAGATCGTCCGCCCGGCGGGGGAGTCAGCGCGCGCTGCGGTGCTGTCGGTCGGGGATGAACTGCTGCTCGGCGATCTCACCGACACCAACGCGACCTGGATCAGCCAGCGGCTGAAGGAGCAGGGCGTCGAGGTGGTGCACCACCTGGCGGTCGCCGATGACGAGCAGGCCATGGCCGACGCGCTGGCGTGGTTGTGCGGACGGGTGCACCTGGTGATCATCGGCGGCGGACTCGGACCGACCGAGGACGACCGCACCCGCGAAGCGGTCGCGGCCGCCGCCGGGGTGGACCTGCGCCAGGACGCCGATCTCGAGGAGCACATCGTCCAACGGTTCGCCGCGATGGGGCGACCCATGGCGGCGCAGAACCTGCGCCAGGCGCGGATCCCGGTCGGTGCCACCGCGTTCCCGCCGGCGGGGACCGCCCCGGCGTTCGGGTTGACGATCGCCGGGCCGTCACCGACCCGGGTCATCGCCCTGCCGGGCGTCCCGTGGGAGCTGCACGAGCTGTGGGAACGCTACGTCGTCGACGAGGTCGCTTCCATCGCCGGCCGGCGGGTCACCCTCACCCGTGTGCTGCACGTGGTGGGCCGGGGCGAGTCGGATGTCGCCGCCGTGGTCGAGCCGTTGGTCGGTGACCGCGACGGGGTCACCTTGGCCTTCCTGGCCAAGTCCCGGGAGATCCAGGTCCGGTTGACCGTGTCGGCCGATGACCGACCCACCGCTCTGGCGACCTCCCAGCCGCTGGTGGAGGAGGTCACCGACGCGCTCGACGGCGCGGTCGCGGGCGTCGACGACGAGGACCTGGAGACCGTCGTGTTGCGGCTGCTGGTCGACCGGGGTGTGACCGTGGCCACCGCGGAGTCGGCCACGGCAGGTGACATCGCCGCGCGGCTCGGCCGGGTGCCCGGTGCGTCGCAGGCGCTGCTCGGCGGCACGATCGTCTACGCCACGGACAGCAAGCACCAGGTGCTGGGCATCGACGAGGAGCTGGTCGCCGCCGCCGGCGCGGTGTCGGAGCCGGTCACCGAAGCGTTGGCGGTCGCGGCACGCGACCGGTTCGGCGCCGACTTCGGGCTGGCGGTCACCGGGGTCGCCGGCCCGAGCACCGTGGACGGTCTGCCGGTGGGTACGGCCTACTGGGCCTTGGCGCATCCCGACGGGTCCGTGGAGGTCCACGGCCGTCGCATCCCGGGGGACCGCGGACAGATGCTCGCCCGGCTCGGCACCGCGGCACTGGACCTGTTGCGACGGCGGTTGGCGGGCTCGTGATCCGCCGGTTCGTCGCGATCGGGGTGCCACCTGCGGTGCGCGCGCCACTGCAGGAGGCCCTCGCGCCGGTCCAGGACCGGCTGGCGGAGCTGCGCACGACCGATCCCGCCTCGTGGCACCTGACGCTCGCGTTCCTCGGCGAGGTCCACGACGACCAGCTGGACGCGATCGTCGAGGTGGTCCGTGCCGCCGTCGCCGACGTCGCGCCGCCGGCGGCACTGACCTTGGACGGCGCGGGCGAGTTCCGCCGCGCCGCCCTGTGGGCGGGGGTCCGCGACGAACCCGAGGGGCAGCTCGCCCGGCTCGGTGACGCCATCCAGGCAGGGTGCGCGGCTGCCGGGTTACCGATCGAGCAGCGGCGGGTCCACCCACACGTGACGATCGCCCGCGCCCGACGCCGCTCGTCGGTGCGTCCCGGCCAGGTGGCGGTGGTCAGCGACGCCGTCGACGCCGTCCGGTTGGCGGGGGATGCCCGGTGGGCACCGACGCAGGTCGAGGTGTGGGCTTCCCACCTCGGTGATGGGCCGGCTCGCTACCGCACGGAGGCCACGGTGCCCGCCTGAGCGGTCGCGGTCGCCGCCGGTAGTTGGCCGCGGACGCGTCGATGTCCCAGGCCAAGGCCCGGGGCCGGAGAGTCAGGAGCCGGGCCAGCGTGGGACGGCGACGCCGAACCGTTCGGCGAGCACCGCCAGTGGGTCCTCGACCGTCTCCTCGTGACGGCCGTGTGCGTCGGTCGTGATCAGCTCGCGGTCAGCGAGCGTGACGTGCCCGTCGCTGGTGACCAGCGTGCAGATCGGCTTGTGGGTGAAGTGCGAGTCGGGGGAGCGTTCGTGGTACCGGCAGCGCGGGAGGAACTCGTCCAGGGCGCGAGCGGTCGGCTCGAACGACCACCCCTCGGCCCAGGCGTCGTCCACGTAGGCATCGGAGTCGTAGCGCCCGTCGACCGCCCGGACCCGGAACCAGGTGTGGCCCACCCGCTGTGGGTCGTCGTCCAGTCGGATCGGCCCTCGCGGTGACACCCCTGTCCCGACGTCGACCAACAGGGGACCGTCGCCGGCGGCCGCCAGGATGCGGGCGTGGTCGTAACGTGGTCCCAGGCTGCCGTCGGCGTTGCGGACCCGCGCCTCGACGAGCCAGGCGTCGTAGCCCAGGCTGGCGAGCAGCGCACAGAACAGCCCGTTGAGCTCGTAGCAGAAGCCGCCACGGCGGCGATCGACGACCTTGTCGACCAGATCGGCGAGGTCGAGGGAGAGCGGCCATCCGAGGTGGATGTCGAGGTTCTCGAACGGCACGGTGCGCACGTGCGCGTCCTGGAGGCTGGTCAGCGCGGCGGTGGTGGGCTCGTCGACGGGCGCATGCTCGATGCGCGCCAGGTAGCGGTCCACCACCTCGGTGTCGAGGGTGGGTGCGACCTGGTGCTCCGGGATCGTCATCGCTCGGTGGGTACCACGTTCATCGCGCTGGGACGTCGTGGAGCCGCGCTCCGGTCGGTTCGTCGGACGTTCCCTGGACGGCCAGAGCGGCGAGGGCGGTCACGACGACACCGAGGCCGGCCACCGCGACCGCCTGCACCCACGTGATCGTGGCCAGCGTGGACGGTGCGGCGTCCCCGGCGGCGCCGACGTGGTCGAGCATGGAGCCGAGGCGGGCCAGGACCGCGACCGAGAGCAGCGTGAGCGCGAGCGACCACGCGGCCGGTGGGCGGTGACCCCGCAACCACGGCTGGGCCAGGTGGATCACCGCGCCGACGATGAAGACCACGGCGTAGCGGTCGGCCTGGGCCAACGACGGCGGCAGGTCCAGGCCGAGGTGGGTGAGGCGTTCCAGGGCGGGCAGCAGGACCACGGCAGCCGCCAGGGCCACCAACCACGGGCCACGGTGCACCGCCGGTGCCTGCCGGTGGAACGCCGCGAGACAGAGCGCGATCAGCACGGCGGTGAGCAGCCACACCAGACCGCTGGCACCACCGACCGTCAGTGCCTGCCATCGTTGGCTCCACGATCCGTCGACGGCTAGGACCGACGAGGCGAGCATCGCCACGACGGCGCCGGCTGCGGTCAGCTTGGCCGCCGTCCACCGCCCGGCGAGCAGCGCGATGAAGGCGACGAGCCAGAGCAGGCCGGCGCCGGTGAGCAGTTGCTGCCAGCGGTCCGGGTCGATCATGGCATCGCGTGCTTGGGGCGGCACCGGCAGCCACGGCACCACCTCGAGGAACACCAGCGACTGCCACACCTGCTGGACTGCCAGGGCGGCGTGGACCAGGACCCCCACAAGAGCGACCCGACGGATCGCCTCGCCCCACAGGAAGGCTCGGGGCGCCGCATCCGGCCCTCCGAGCCGCAGTCGGATCGCCAGCGCGAGCATGTCGGCTCGCTCCGCGAGGCTGGGGCGGCCGAGTTCGGCCTGCAGCTCGTCATCCTCCTCGTCGCCGGTCCTGGCGCGCTCCAGGCGGGTGGCGACCATCTCCTCCTCCCAGACGTCCCGGTAGGACGCTGGCAGCAGCCGGAGGAGCCGACGGTAGCGGCGTTCCCGTGCCGTCACGCCGTCCCCCCATCGGCGGTGCCCAGCACGATCCCGAGCGTCACGGCGGCGATCGCGATCACGGCGATGGCGCCGATCGCCACCGGCCACCAGCGCGCCGTGGCCGGGTAGAGCATCCGCGACAGCCCGATGGGGACGCTCAGGGCGAGGAACAGCACCAGTGCCTGCCGGGCGATGACGGCGGGGCGCGGGTCGTCCGCAGGGGTCCCGAACCCCTGGAACTCGAAGACGATGCTCAGGCCCGATCCGACCGCGAAGAAGCCACCGACGACGATGGCGGCCAGCAGCGCGAGCAGGCGCAGGCCCGCGGCGCCGCGGCTCGGCCTGAGGGGTCGCTGGTCGGGGCCATCCCCGGTCACGGGATCAGCCTGACTCGTGGTCGGCCGGTGGGGGCGTCGGCGCGCCGGGTGGGCCGGGCGGTGGGGCGTCCGGCGCG
>SKNP01000233.1 GCA_007120485.1 Nitriliruptoraceae bacterium | reverse complement strand
GGCCATCGGTCCGGTCGTCGATCCGGACGCCGGACCGAACGTTGGACCGGATGCGGCCGGCCCGCCGCGCCTGCCCGCGCTGGGCACGGCGCCGGCATCGCCGTACGCTCCGCCGCTGATGCCCACGATCCCCCTCGGACTCCACGATGGCCCGTCCCGACCTGCTCGATCCCGTCCTCGGTGATCTCGACGCACGGATCCGTGCTGCGCTCGACGCCGCCGAGCTGCCGGCCGCCGACCCGGACCTCGAGAAGCCCAAGCAGCCGGAGCACGGCGACTGGGCGACCACCGCCGCGCTGCGCCTCGCCAAGCCGGCCAAGCGAAACCCGCGCGAGGTCGCGCAGCTGATCGTCGACCACCTCGACGTCCCCGAGGTGGTCGAGGAGGTGTCGATCGCCGGCCCGGGGTTCGTCAACTTCCGGTTCGCGCACCGCTACCACGAGGAGCTGATCCACCGCGTGATCGAGGCCGGCGCGACGTTCGGGCACAGCCGCAAACCGCAGGACGAGCAGCGTCGCGTCAACGTGGAGTTCGTCTCCGCCAACCCCACCGGGCCCTTGCACGTCGGTGCTGGCCGCTGGGCGGCGACCGGCGATGCGATCGCCGCACTGCTCGACGCCACGGGCGACGAGGTGGTCCGCGAGTACTACGTCAACGACGCCGGTGAGCAGGTGCGGATCTTCGGCGAGTCGATCGTGCTGACGGCCGCCGGCGACGACCTCGGCGACGAGCACTACCGGGGCGCCGCCATCGCGGAGGTCGCCACCGAGCTGCGCGAGCAGCACGGCGACGCCCTCTTCGAGCACCAGCCCGGCGACGACGACCTGGTCGGCGACGACACCGCGGCCGTCGTCCACGATGGGCAGGCGCTGCGCGACGGCGATACCGACGTCGGCCCGGCTGCCGGTGATGTCCGGGTGCATCCCGGCATCGCCTCGCGGGTCGGCGTGCTGGGTGTGGAGGCGATGCGTCAACGCATCGAAGACGTCCTGCACGAGCTCGGCGTCGACTTCGACGTGTGGTACTCCGAGCGCGAAGGGCTCCACGGGTCCGGCGCGGTCGAGGAGACGGTCGCCGAACTGCGTGAACGCGGCGTGGCCTACGAGGCCGACGGGGCGCTGTTCCTGCAGACCACCGAGCACGGCGACGACAAGGACCGGGTGCTGGTCCGCTCCGACGGCCGGCCGACCTACTTCGCGTCCGACTGCGCCTACCTGCGCGACAAGTGGTCCCGCGCCGACCAGCTGTACTACCTGCTGGGCGCCGACCACCACGGCTACGTCGCCCGGTTGAAGGCCGCCGCGGCCTGCCTCGGCCTGCCGCCCGAGCGGGTCGAGATCCGCATCGGGCAGCTGGTCAACCTCCTGCGCGACGGCCAGCCGGTGCGGATGTCCAAGCGGGCCGGCGAGACCGTCGACCTCGACGAGGTCGTCGACGAGGTCGGCGTCGACGTCGTCCGCTACCACTTCCTGCGCCAGGGGCTCGACACCGCGGTGGACTTCGACCTGGCCGTCGTCGCCCGGCAGTCGATGGACAACCCCGTCTACTACGTGCAGTACGCCCACGCCCGCATCAACTCGCTGCTGCGTCTGGCCGACGAGCGCGGCTTCGACCACGGCGGACTGGCCGACGCGGACCTGTCCCTGCTGAACCACCCCGCCGAGCTGGAGCTGCTCAGCGCGATGGCGCAGCTGCCGATCATCGTGGCCGAGGCCGCCGAGCTGCGGGCCACCCAACGGCTCGCTCGCTACGCCGAGGACCTGGCCGGGACCTTCCACCGGTTCTACACCGAGTGTCGGATCCTGGCCCCGGCCGATGCCACCGACGAGGAACGCGCCGCGGCCGAGGAGCTCGGCCGCGCCCGCTACTGGCTGGCGGTGGCCGCCAAGCAGGTGCTGGCCAACGCGCTCGGCCTGTTGCGCGTCGGTGCCCCGGAGCGGATGTGACGACCAACCGCCAGCCGCCGGCCGGGCCTGCGTTCGGGTCCGCGCTCGGGTCTGCGCTCGGACCTGCGCGCGGGTCCGCGCTCGGGTCTTCGCTCGGGACAGCCGGCGCCGCGATGCCACGGAGATGCCCATGACCGGCCCTTGGCCCCTGACCGCCGACCGCGACGCCGACGGCGCCTTGACCATCGGCGGTGTGTCCGTCCGCGATCTCGCCCGCGACCACGGCACGCCGCTGTGGGTCGTGGACGAGGCGGACCTGCGGGAACGCTGCCGCCGCTACGTCGAGGGGTTCCCCGGCGTCGAGGTCACCTACGCGTCCAAGGCGTGGTGCACGACCGGGGTGCTCCAGCTGGTCGATGAAGAGGGCCTGCTGATCGACGTCGCCTCCGGCGGTGAGCTGTTCACCGCCCTCAACGCCGCGGTGCCCGCGGATCGGCTGATCCTCCACGGCAACAACAAGTCCGACGCCGAGCTCGCGCGTGCCCTGGACGCCGGCGTCGGGCGCATCGTCGTCGACTCGTTCGATGAACTCGATCGGCTCGAGCGGCTGGCCGCCACCCGCGAGGTGGTCGCCTCGGTGTGGTTGCGGATCACGCCCGGTATCGACGCGCACACCCACGAGTACGTCCGGACCGGCCACGACGACTCGAAGTTCGGGTTCACCCTGTCGCTGGGGTTGGCCGATCAGGCCTTCGCCCGGGCGTTGGAGCTCGACCACGTGGACGTGGTCGGGGTCCACGCCCACATCGGCTCGCAGATCTTCGGCACCGACCCGTTCATCGCCAACGCCGAGGTGACCCTCGACCTGCTCGCCCGGTGGCGCGACGAGCACGACGTCACCCTGGGCGAGCTCAACCTCGGCGGGGGGATGGGGATCCGCTACACCCACGAGGACCACCCGGTCGAGGTCCACCGCTACGGCAAGGCGATGCTGGAGTCGGTCGACGAGCGGTGCGAGGCGCTGGAGCTGCCGCGCCCGCGGCTGATCGTCGAGCCGGGCCGGGCGATCGTGGGCCCGTCGACGATCACGCTCTACGAGGTCGGCACCATCAAGGAGCTGCCGGGGCTGTCCACCTACGTCAGCGTCGACGGCGGTATGAGCGACAACATCCGGCCCGCTCTCTACGACGCCGAGCACGACGTCCTGCTCGCCAGCCGCGTCTCGGACGCGGAACCTCGGGCCGTGACGGTCGTCGGTAAGCACTGCGAGTCCGGGGACCTGGTCCGCGACCATGCCCCCCTGCCGCAGGACCTGGCGCTCGGCGACCTGCTGGCGGTGGCGGCGACCGGTGCGTACACCGCGTCGATGGCCTCCAACTACAACCAGCTGCCGCGGCCCGCCGCGGTACGGGTCCACGATGGGCAGGTGCAGCCGCTGGTCCGCCGCGAGACCGAGGAGGACCTGACCCGTCGCGACGTCCCGCTGCGATGAGCACCGACCAGCCGGAGCCAGGGCACGCCGGATCGGGGCCAGCCGGGTCGGGCGCGACCGACCCCGAGCCCACCGAACCGTCGCCGGCTGGGTCGGGCGCGACCGATCCTGAGCTCACCGAGCCGTCGCCGGCTGGGTCGGGCGCGACCGATCCTGAGCTCACCGAGCCGTCGCCGGCTGGGTCGGGCGCCGCCGAGGCCGAGCCCACCGAGCCGTCGGTCCGGCGGGTCGACGACCGGCTGGGCCTGGCGGTCCGGCGGGCGACGCTGGGTCCGGTCACGTTGGTCACCTACGCCCGCGACCACGTGACCGTCCGGACGCCGTCGCGCCCGGACTTCCGCGACGGCAACACGCTGGATCTGGCCGCGCCACCGGCACCGGAGGATCTGCCGCGCTGGTTCGACCGCTACGACGACACGATCGGGACGCTCGGGACACCGCATGCGCAGGTGCGGTGGGAGGAGCCGCTGTCGCCGCATGCCACGGCGCCGTCGAAGGCCGACCCGGCTGCGGCGGTGCCGACCCCCGACCCGGCGTTGGCTGAGGCGGCTGAGGCGCTCGGCCTCGAGGTGTTCGCGGTGACCGTGCTGCTGCTCGATGAGTTGATCCCGCCCGAGCGGCGTCCGCCGGCGCAGCTCTCACCGGTGGAGCCGCCGGCCGCCGAGCCCGGCGGGCCGGTCGATCGCCGTTGGCATGCGGCGACGGTGCTGTACCGCTACGCCGACGGCGATGCACCGGTCGAGTGGCGCGATTGGGAGTCGGCGTTCGTCGACTGGTCGGTGGATCAGCAGCGGCAGTTGGCGACCGCGGGCCGGTGCCAGGTGTGGATCGCGATGCGGCACGGGGCGCCGGTGGCCCGGTTGACGGTGATGCACGACCGGCAGGGGCTGGCCGCCGTGGAGGACGTCGTCACCCATCCGGTGCATCGTGGGCTCGGCATCGCATCGGGGCTGACGGCCACGGCGGTGGCCGCCCACCTCGAGGTCCACCCGGGCAGCCGGGTCGGGCTGGGCGCCGAGCCGGGCTCCGATGCGGACCGGCTGTACCGCCGGCTGGGCTTCCGACCGCATGCGACGGTGTGGACCGCCCTGCGGCCGGATCCGCGGACGCGCGCGGACGGCTGACCCGGAACGGTCGGGGCGTCGGCGCGCAACAGCGCAGGCCGTCGGAGCGACGCCCCGGCCCGACCGCTGTGGCGGTGCGGGTGTGGGGTCGTCACGCCGACGGCCTGTGGGTCAGAACGGCACGGTCGGGTCGACGGGCGGCTCGGAGAACGCCGGGTCCCGGATGGTCGGTTCAGCCGGTGGGGAGGTGCCTTCGGGAGGCTGCTGCCCGGGTGTTCCCCGCAGTTTCGGCGGTTGCCGCCCGGGCGAGCTCCGTGCTGTCGGTGGCTCCCGCCCGGAGGGGCTCCGGTGTGTGGGCGGTTCCCGCCCGGAGGGGCTCCGGTGTGTGGGCGGTTCCCGCCCGGATGCGTCCGGCTGGACGGGCGGTGGTCGCCAGGTCTCGGGGACGTGACGGACGTGGAGGCCGGTGCGTCGGTGGAACCAGCGTCGGGAGCCTTCGGACGCGCCGACCGCGTCCCAGCCGTCGCGTTCACGGGCGTGGTTGTCGGTCGCGCAAAGGTGGCTGAGGTTGGCGACGTCGGTCGGTCCGCCGTCCTCCCAGCGATGGCCGTGGTCCAGATGGCAGTTGCGGGCGGCGACCTGGCAGCCGGGGGCCGTGCAGGTCGAGTCCAGTGCCAGCCGGGCGTCTCGCAGCCAGCCGGGTGGGACCCGGGTGCGGCGGCCGACGCCGAGCACCTCGCCTGACTGGTCGATGATGATCGATCGCAGGTCAGCGCCGCCGGCGTCGAGCAGTTCCCGGCTGGCCCGGGCCGAGAGGCGCAGGCGTCCACCGGTGAGGGTGGTGAGCAGGTCGCCGGGGACCTCGCCGTCGAGCAGGGACTCGTACGGCAGCCGTAGCAGCAGGGTCAGGCGGGGGCGGGCCCGGCCGGTCGGGCCGTCGCCGGCGGCGTGGGCGTTATCGGTGTCGGCGCGGTCCGCGTCGGGGCCGTCGCCGCTGGCCGCGCGGTCG
>SKNP01000352.1 GCA_007120485.1 Nitriliruptoraceae bacterium | reverse complement strand
GGCGTGACGATCAACTTCAAGACCGACTACCTGCCGCTGAACGAGTAGGCGGCGATGGCCGAGATCCAGGTGCCGGTGGACCTGGGGTTCACCGAGTTCGTCACCTCCTTGCTGTCGGAGGTCGTCCGCTCGATCGTCGCCGCCCAGAACGACCAGGAGCAACAGCTGGCCGAACTCGCGGCGGCGGCGGCGTTGACGCTCGAGGAGTTCCAAGCGACGCATGTCAGCGAGATGGACGTGGACACGTGGCTGGCCGACCGGTTCCCGTCGAGCGATCCCGAGCGTCCCCACGACGTGGTCAGCGGGGCGCCGTACGAGCCGGCCAGCGACGAGGGGTTGGAACACCCACCCTTCGAGGAGGTCCTGGGGGTCTCGCTGACCGGCCGCGACGTCAACCGGGGACGTGGCCGCCTCCTCGCCCCCGGTGTCGCCAAGCTGCGAGCCGCGGCACGGCACCAGCTCGCACGGGACGAGCACGAGGTCACGCGGCAGCTGGTCGAGCGCGGCCTGCCGCGGGTCGTCGTCGATGCGGGCCGGATCCGCGCCAAGCTCACCTTCGAAGCGCTTCGCTACCGAGAGGAGACGGACCTGGACGCCGACCCCGTCGATGACGCCGAGGAGGGCGATGACCACGACGACGGGACCGAGCCCGCCAGCGCCTCCGGATCGGGCGCGCCGCAGCTAGCGACCGCCGCGCGCCCGCTGCGGAGCAACGAGGTGTTGATGGCCGGCCGGCTCGCCGGCCTGCGTCAGTCCACCGTCATCCCGCAGGCGCTGCGCGACGTTCGCCTGCGTGTCCACACCGCCGACGACCGCAAGCCGGAGACCTCCGCCCGCGCGAACGTCTACGGCGAGGTGGAGCTCACCTTCAAGACGATCTCATGACCACCACCTCGGAGACCCTCGACCTCGCGGAGCTGACCGCCTCGCTGATCGGTGAGGTCCGCACCGGCATCCGTGCCAGTCGCGACGAGGACCCCGACGGCATCGAGGTGGTCGGTGCCGTCGTCCGCGTCGGGCGTCGCGACGGGGGTGCCGAGGGTCACGCCGATGTGGACGATGCGGACGGGCACCAACTCGATGTGGACGATGTCGACGGCGACGACCGTGCCCCCGTGACGGTCGCCTTGCCGCGCCCGTCCCCGATCACCTTGCGGCCCGAGGGGGACGGAGCGGACTGGGAGATCGAGCTCGACCTCGGCAACGGTGATGCGATCTCCATCGGTGACGCCGGGCTGCCCGACGGTGACGTTGGGCAGCCGACCGCGGTCGGGCTCTGGACCGACCGTCATCCCTCCGCGCTGAAGGGGATCGACACGTTCCGCACCGCGCAGCTCGCCGAGGAGGGGATCGGGACCATCGGCGACCTACTCGCGCTCGACGAGGAGGGGATCGCGGCGCTGGTGTCGAGGCTGGGGTCGCACCGGTTCCTCGACTTCTGGGTGCAGGCAGCGATGTTGCGGACCTCCGCGCCTCGGTTCGCCGCATCACCGGCTGACGGCTGGCGCCTCTCGGATCTGGCCGGCCTGGCGCCTGGCCGGCTGCGCCGCCTCATCGGGCCGGAGGTCTGCTCCGCGTCCGCCGCGACGACCCTGTTCGACCTGCTCTGTGCCTGGGGCGCCGCGTTGGACCGCGACGCCATGTCGTCGGCGACCCTCGGCCAGCTGCGGACGGCCGTACGGATCGAGCGCGGGTGAGCGCAGCCGCGCATCCCGGTGTCGGCCCGCAGGTACTCGGGGGGCCGACGCGAGCTCGTGACCAGGGTGGGCCAGGTCGCGTACGGATGTGGTCGACTGGGGTCGTCGTGTCGCGACCGTGGAGGGTTGTGTGATCGTCGTCGCAGGTGGTCTGGACCGGCGAGGATCCCTCGCCGGGGGATGGGTCAGGTCGGTGATGTCGGGATGACGACCGCCTACCTGGCCGCCGAGGGGTTCGAGCGCGAACTCGACGATGAACTCGCTCGGGCCGGCGTGACCGTGGACCTCCACCAGGGTCGGCTCCGGATCAGTGAGAGCCAACCCGTCCACGCTGCCTGGGCCGCCAACATCTGGTGGGACGCCGAGCGGATCGCGGTGACCTCGATCGGGGACGCCGCGAAGGCGCTGCGGCGTCGACAGCGCAACTGGGCCTTGTACGCCCCCGAACACCGAGGGCGGGCGCAGTTGATCGCCGACAAGCTCCCCTACGTGTCCGCACGGCCCCTCGAACTCGGCGAGGTGGCGCCCCACGCGCCGCTCGGGTCCTGGACGTTGCTGGAGCGCGAACTCGTGCTGGCCGCTCGGGATTGTTCGAACCCCTTCCCGAACGGCGTGCCGGGGTTCGTCGAGGATCGGGACGGGCCGCCGAGCCGCGCGTACCTGAAGCTGTGGGAGACGTTCGCGCGGCTGCGCCGCCAACCGGGACCGGGGGAGCGCTGCCTCGATCTGGGGGCGGCACCCGGCGGCTGGACCTGGCTGCTGGCCCGTTCAGGCGCCGAGGTCACCGCCGTCGACCGCGCACCGCTCGCTCCGGAGGTGGCTGACCTCCCGAACGTGACCTGGCAGCGAGGCTCCGCGTTCGGCCTGGATCCGGCCGACGTCGGCCCGGTCGACTGGTGGTGCAGTGACATCATCGCCTACCCGCACCGACTGCTGGAGCTGGTGACGCGGTGGCTGAACTCCGGGCGGGTCCGCAACCTCGTCTGCACGGTCAAGTTCCAGGGCGTGACCGATCATGACGTGGCCGCACGGTTCGCCGACCTTCCCGGCGCGCAGCTGTTCCACCTCTCGCAGAACAAGCACGAGCTGACCTGCGTCGTGCTCGACGCCGCCTAAGGGGCGACCGACGGACGAGCACGAGCACGGCCTCGGCGCCGGGTGGCGAGAGAGTCAGCACCCCCACCTGTGCAGACTGCACGACCGGACTAGACGGTGCTGGGTGGCATGCACGAGTCGACGGAGGAGGTGACCTCTAGGGTCCGCGCATCTCGCGACTGGGAGAGGCGCGTTGCACCACCCGCTGTCCTATCTGCCGTGGAACTGGGGACGAGAGCGAGATCCGCGGCCGAGTTTCGCTGACGACCGCAGCTCGCTGACCTACGGGCAGTTCCGCCAGCGCGTCGACGTCGTCGCCGCCCAGATCCGCGCGGAGGGTGTCCGAGCCGGTGACGTCGTGGCGGTCATGCTGCCCAACCGACTCGAGCTCGTGCTGGTGCTGTTCGCGGCCTGGCGGCTGGGTGCGTCCGCGACGCCGGTCAACCCCGCCTTCACCTCGAGGGAGGCGGAGCATCAGCTGGTCGACTCCGGCGCCCGCCTGCTGGTCAACCTCGGACCGGAAGCACCGCACGGCGGACTGCCGACCATCGCCGTCGATGACCTCGAGGTCGAGCGTCGTGACGTCGACGCGCTCCCCCCGCCGCCCGGCGACGAGGTGCGCGAGGCCGTCGCCTTGCTGATCTACACGTCCGGCTCCACCGGCCGCCCCAAAGGGGTGATGCTGACCCACGCCAACGTCTCCGCTATGGCTGCGCAGATGGTGCGCCACTTCGAGCTGACCGAGCGGGACCACTGCCTGCTGATCCTGCCACTGTTCCACGTCAACGCGATCATGGTCAGCGTCGTGTCCCCGTTCAGTGCCGGGGCACGCACGACCGTGATGGGCTCGTTCGCGCCCGAGCCCTTCCTCGAACTGCTCGCCCGTGAGCAGCCGACCTACTTCTCGGGGGTCCCAACGATCTACGCGCGGTTGGCTGCCCTCCCCGAGGAGATCATCCCGGACACCAGCTCCCTGCGGTTCGCGGTCTGTGGTGCCGCACCGATCACTCTCGAACTGCTGCGGCGATGCGAGGAGCGGTTCGGCTTCGTGATGGTCGAGGGCTACGGGCTGACCGAGGCGACCTGTGCCTCGACGTGCAACCCCGTCCGCGGCACACGCAAGATCGGCACCGTCGGCCCGGCAATCGAGGGCCAGCAGCTACGCGTCGTCGACGGTCATGGCGAGGACGTGCCGGTCGGCCACGACGGCGAGGTGGTGATCGCTGGCCCCACGGTGATGCGGGGCTACCTGAACCAGCCCGAGGCCACCGCGGCGACCGTTCGGGATGGCTGGCTCCACACCGGCGACGTGGGCCGCCTCGACGAGGACGGCTACCTCACGATCGTCGACCGGATCAAGGACATGATCATCCGGGGCGGCGAGAACCTCTACCCCAAGGAGATCGAGGTGACGATCTCGGAGCTCGACGCCGTGCTCGAGGTCGCCGTCGTCGGTCGGCCGCACGATGAACTGGGCGAGGTGCCCGTGGCCTTCGTGACCCACTACCCGGACCAACCTCTGACCGAGGACGAGGTGCTGGCGCACTGCCGGGCCAGCCTGACTCGGGCGAAGGTCCCCGTCGACGTCGAGATCCTCGAGGCGCTGCCGAGGAACCCGGTCGGCAAGATCGACAAGCCCGCCCTGCGCCGGTCGTTCGAAGCCGACGTCGCATGACCGCGAGCATGGCGGTGGGAGAGGGGGCCAGCTAGGACGCTCGGTGCGGGCTGGGGGCTGCACCACCACGCGGCGCGGGGAGCGTCGCGGCCAGCAAGGGCTCGGGAGATCGTGGCCCTAGACAGGGAGGGAACCGCTCGTGGGATTCAAACAGGGAGATCTGCCACCGGTCGATCCGGCGGAGTTCGAGTCCATACCGACGATGGAACGGATGAAGCTCCTCCAAGAGCATTGGATCGACTACGGGTTCGGCGCCCCGAAGATCATGCACACGCTCTACCTCATCAAGGGGCTGTTCTTCTTCGTCGGTGGTTGGCTCGTCATCGGGCTGACCACTCCCGGGCTGCCCCTGACGGAGCTCGGTGCGTGGTGGGGGGAGCTGATCGTCCTCCAGAAGGCCATGCTCTGGGTGGTGCTGTGGTCCGCCACCGGCTTCAACGAGTCGTGGGGCCCGCTGGCGTTCAAGTTCGAACCGATGACGGCCGGCTACCGGTACTGGGTCCGAACGGGGACGCTGCGGCTGCCCCCGTGGCCGGACAAGGTGCCGTTCACCAAGGGCGACGAGCGCCGGCCCATCGACGTGATGCTCTACCTCGCGATGCTGATCGTGCTCGCGCTCGGACTGATCGCCCCCGGGGAGCAGACGGCCGCCGCCTACAGCGAGCCGGGGCTGCTGCCGATGTGGCCCTTCGTCACCTACATCGTGGTGCAGATCCTGATGGGGCTGCGCGACAAGGTCACCTTCCTCGCCTCCCGGCCCGAGCAGTACTCGGTGGCGCTGCTGGGCTTCGGCGTCCTCACCGGCTACGCCGACGGCTTCGTCGACATGGTCGTCGTGGTCAAGATCGCGATGTTCGCGGTGTGGTGGGGCGCGTTCCTCTCCAAGCTCGGCCACCACTTCACGCCCACGGTCCAGGCGATGCTCACCAACGCGCCGCTGAACAAGTCGACGAAGTTCCGGCGCTCGCTGTACCGCGATCCCCCCAACGACATGCTGCCGTCGCGCACCGCGTGG
>SKNP01000331.1 GCA_007120485.1 Nitriliruptoraceae bacterium | reverse complement strand
GGCCGGTGTTCGCCAACGTCGTGCTCGGCGACGAGATCAACCGGGCCGGCCCCAAGACCCAGTCCGCCCTGCTGGAGTCGATGGAGGAGCGGACGGTCACCATCGACGGCGCGACGCACGAACTGGCACGGCCGTTCATGGTGATCGCGACGCAGAACCCGATCGAACTCGAGGGCACCTACCCCCTGCCGGAGGCGCAGCGGGACCGCTTCATGATGCGGGTGGCCATCGGGTACCCGCATCAGGACGACGAACTGCAGATCCTCCGCACCCACGGTGAGGACGACCCGATGGCCGGGCTCGGCTCGGTGACCGACGTCAAGGAGGTCGTGACCGCGATCGTCGCGGTCCGGCACGTCCGCGTCGCGGAGCCGATCGAGCGCTACCTCGTCGCGCTGTGTCGAGCCACCCGATCGCACCCGGACGTCGAACTCGGCGCATCCCCTCGCGCCTCGCTGGCGCTGCTGCGTGGGGTGCGGGCCGCGGCCGCGCTCGAGGGTCGTGACCACGTCGTCCCCGACGACGTGAAGCTGCTGGCGCCACACATCCTCCCCCACCGGTTGATCCTTCGCCCGGACGCGGAGATCGGTGGGCAGGACGCTGCCGCGGTGGTCGCCGACGTGCTGGACGGCCTGCCGGCCCCGACGAGCTGACCATGACCTCCCGCGGCGTCGGCGTGGCGATCGCGACCGGTGGCTGCTGGCTGGCCGCTCGGATCCTCGGGATCCCGGAACTGCAGAGCGCCGCGGTCGCGATGCTCACGCTGGTCGCGGCCGCCCTGCTGTGGTCCCGGGTGCTGCCGAGCAAGCTCGCGCTGACCCGCGAGGTCCGGCCGACGACCCTGGCGTTCGGCGAACGAGCCACCGTGCACCTGACCCTGACCAACATCGGTCGGCTGCCGACCCCACCGCTGACGATCGACGACGATGCGCCGAGCACGCTGGTCGACCACACGCCGGCGCGGCTGTCGCCGATCCGCCCCGGTCACCGCGCCACGGCGACCTACACCCTCAGCGGCAACCAGCGGGGCCGGGCCGTGCTGGGACCGCTGACCGTCACGGGCCGTGACACCTTCGGCTTGGCCCGACGGCGGCGCACCCTCCCGGGGACCGCGGAGGTCGTGATCTACCCACGGATCGTGGCTCTGCCCGACGGGCTGCCGATGGGCACCGCGACCGGCGTCGGCGGCGACGGCACCCGCCGACGTGCCCCGTCCGGTCAGGATCTCGCCGACATCCGCGAGTACGTCCGCGGCGACGACCTGCGCGCGATCCACTGGCCCTCGACCGCCCACCGGGGCAAGCTGATGGTCCGTCGCTCCGAGGACCTCCTGACCCCACAGGCCACCGTCGTCCTCGACCTGCGCCCGTCCCGCCACGCGGGCCGTGGCCCCGACGCCAGCGTCGAGGTGGCGATCTCCGCCGCGGCCAGTGCGACCGACCACCTCGCCGGTCATGGCCGCGGCGTCACCCTGCTGGACCGGCCCGTGACGCGACCACCCGGTCCGCGTCCGGCGGCGGCCTGGCTGACCCACCTGGCGACCACGGCCCCCGAAGAGGTCGACCTCGACGCGCTGTACCGGCAGATCGCCACGGGTGTGGCCGGCGACGGGGCCCTGCTCGCGATCGTCACGACCCCTCGCGACGCGGAGCTGCGGTCGTTGGTGCGGGCCGGTCGGGCGGCGTCCAGTCGGCTCGCGCTCGTGATCGATGCAGGGACCTTCCGGGGCCGAGCGCCCGATCAGGCGACCGACGAGGCGGTCAGCGGGCTCCTGGTGGTCGGTTGGCGCGCCGCCCCACTGCGTCACGGAGACGAACTGACGGCACGGTGGCGGGAACTGCTCAGCCGCACGACCCGGCGACCGACGGGGGTCGGGTGATGCGCCGCGACCTGACGACCACCGGCCTGATCGCCCTCACCCTGCTGGCGGCCATCCCGTCGTACGACCGGGTGTTCGCGGAGGCCACGTGGCGCGCGCCCGCCGTGAGCGCCGCGGCCATCGCGCTGCTCCTCGCGGCCCTGCTGCGGCAGGTGCGTCGCGGCGGCGGCCTCCTCGTCGCCATCATCTCACTGGCCGCCGCCATATCGGTACTGCCCTGGCTCCTCGGCCTCAGTCCCACCCCGGTGGTGCCACGGCCGGCGGTCTTGGACCCGCTCGCCGAGCTGTGGTCGATCGGCATGACCGAGCTGGCGGAGACACCGGCACCCGCACCGAGCACCGCGGGCCTCGTCCTGCTGACCACGACCGGTTGGTGGTTCGTGGCCCACGTCGCCCACGAGATCGCCGTCCGCCTCGACCGTGCCGGCGCCGCGCTGGTGGCGGTCACCGTGCTGTGGGCGGTGCCGCTGGCCATCGAGGTACCCACCGGGCGACGCCTGATCGAGCTCGTGCCGTTCCTGGTCGCGGGCGGCCTGGTGCTGCTGGCCAGCGCGGACGAGGACGCGCGTCAGACCGGCGACGTGCCGCGGCTCTCGGCGGTCGGGGGCGCCGTCGGGGCGGTCGCGGTGCTGGTGGCGGTCAGCGCGCCGTGGCTGCTACCGGGCCACGACGAACCCGCCTGGATGTCGTTCGGAGATGGCGCGGCTCCCCGCGGCTACCAGCCGATCGTGGACGTCTCCAACCGGCTCGGCCAACCCGAGGAGCGCGACGTCCTGCGGGTGCAGTCGCCGCAACGCAACTACCTGCGGCTGGCGGGGCTCGACAGCTTCGACGGCTCGACCTGGCGGCTCGGCCCCCCGGATGGTGGGAGCTACTCCCCCGACCCGGACACGTTGCACCCGGCCACGGAGCTGCTGCCCCCGGAGCAGCCGGCCAGCTCGACCCGGTCGTTCGAGGTCGACGTCGACGTCCTCGAGCTGGAGAACATCTACGTCCCCCTGCCCTACCAGCCGGTCGAGGTCCTCGGACCGCTCCGCGACGAGATGGTGTGGTCGACCGACGGTGGCTTCCTGGCGACGTGGGACACCATCGAGGCCAACGGCAGCCCGACGATCGGCGTCAGCGAGGGCACCAACTACCGGGTCCGGGTCGCGCAACCGAACCCGGGCTTCAGCGAGCTCGAACAGGTCGAGTTCGATGACGCGACGCTGGCCGAGCACACCCAGTTGCCGCGCGAGTACCCGGAACTCGGTGAGCAGGCTGAGGAGATCTACGAGGAGGCGGAGGCGACGTCGGTGGTCGAACAGGCCCTGGCGCTCCAGGACTGGTTCGTCGGTCCCGAGGGTGACTTCACCTACGACCTGGAGGTCCCTGCCCTACGCGGTGACGACGCCCTGACCGACTTCGTGCTGGAGGACCGCACCGGCTACTGCGAGTACTTCGCCACCGCGATGGCGGTGATGCTGCGCCAGACCGGCATCCCGGCACGGGTCGCCGTCGGCTTCCTACCGGGACGCGAGGCCGGCGCGGATGAAGCCGGCATCCCCGGCGTGGACGCGCCGGACAGCGACGATGGCCTGACCGAGTACATCGTGTCGACCGGCGACGCCCATGCCTGGGTGGAGGTGCTGTTCCCCGGCTACGGCTGGGTCACCTTCGAGCCGACCCCGCGGTCCGACGACACCCACATGGTCCCGACCAGCGACGACCTCGCGCCCGTGGAGAACGAGGCGGAACGTCGTGCCGCGGACGTGGCCGACGGGCTCGAGGACATCGATCCGGTCGACCCGCAGGTCCCGGACGACCAGATGGAGGTCCCCGAAGGCGACCTCGGCGACGGACAGACCGACGACGAGCCGGGGAGCGCGGCCGGCGACGGCGGAACGAACTGGCCCTGGATCGTCGTGGTGCTCGCCGCGTTCGCGGTCGGCGGGTTCGCCTGGTCGCGTCGGTCGCGCGGACCAGCCGGCGCCGACCCACGGCAACGGGTCATCGCGGCTCAACGCGATCTGCTGCTGACCGCTGATCGCGCAGGGGTCGGACGACGGCCACCGGAGACGACGATCGAGGTGCTCGACCGGTGGCGACGTGACGGGCGCATCCACGCCCGCCACGCCGCGGTCGGTCCCCGCGTCCAGGCTGCGGCCTTCGACGGATCGATCGATGACGCCTCCGCCGAGGAGGTCGCCGCCGTGCTCCAGGAGGCCGAGGAGGTGCTGCGCGGCTCGGTCCCACGCGCTCGCCGGATGACCGAACCCGCCCGCCAGGTCGCGGCCCGGCTCCGCGGGACGGTCCGTCGCTGGCGACGGGCGGTGACCGACCGGGCATCGCGCTGATCGGTCGCGGTGCGGCTCCGCTGGAGGGTCCGACGCTGGCGACGGGCCAGGACCGACCGGGCATCGCGCTGATCCGGTCGAGATCCGGTCGCGCCGGGAACGCCCAGGCTCCCGGCGGCGCCCGTCACACGACGACGCCGCCCTCGATCGGGGCGGCGTAGCTCGGTGGGTGAACGGTGACCAGCTAGCGCTCGTCGGGTGGGACCGAGACCTGCTGCTCGTCGTCGTTGCGGGTCAGCGCGCTCGCACCGGTGACGATCGCCAGCAGGAGCAGGAGCATCCCGACGCTTCCCGAGATGAGGTTCCACGGTGACGGGAAGATCGCGAGCATGGCGAGCAGGAGGACGCCGACGACGGCGCTGAGGATGGCGAGCCGCAACCGCAGGGTGCGTGACAACGAGCGCGGACCGCGCCGCGTCTTCGCCGCGAACCGGGGGTCCTCGGCAGCGAGCTGACGCTCGATCTCCGCGAGGACGTTCTCCTCGTGCTCGGACAGGGCCATGCGCTCCACCGACCTCGGTTGGTATCTCAGCGTACCGATGGCACTGAGGCCATGCGAGCCCGTCTCTCCGTGCGCGCGTCGGTCGGCGGCGGGGTGAGCGAACCGCGCGCCCGTCGCGTCCGGCAGCGGGCACCTCGATGTGCGTTCGTCCGGGATCGGCCGACGATGCCCGACGCGACCCCGAGGAACGCGGAGCCCACCGACCGGAGCACGGAGCCCACCGACCAGAGCACGGAGCCCACCGACCAGGGCACGGAGCCCACCGGGCACCCTGCTCACCGACCCGGCACCGCGCTCACCGACCGAGGAAGCGCGGCTCACGGCCCTCGACCCGGGCACGGACCGCCTCGGTGAAGTCGTGGCCCGCCATGACCTCCAGCTGCGTCGCCGCCTCGTTGGCCAACGCGCCGTGCCGGTCCCGATCGAGGTTCTCCCGCAGCAGCCGCGGCGCCCGACGGATCGCTGCCGGCCCGGCGGCCAGACGCGCCGCCAGCTCGTGCGCCGCGTCCTGCGCACGATCGTCGGGCAGCTCGAACTGGGCCAGGCCGGTCGACCGAGCCTCAGCGGCGTCGAGCTCGCGTGCGGTGACCACCATCTCGGTCGCTCGCCCCAGCCCGACCAGGCGGGGCAGGCGCCAGGTCCCGCCCAGGTCCGGCACCAACCCCCACCGCGCCTCCATCACCGACAGCCGGGCGCTGGGTGCGACGGCTCGCAGATGGCAGGCGAGCGCCAGCTGGATCCCGGCTCCGAAGCACGGCCCCTCGAT
>SKNP01000419.1 GCA_007120485.1 Nitriliruptoraceae bacterium | reverse complement strand
TGCCACCGACGGCGCTGTGCCACCGACGGCGCTGTGCCACCGACAGGATGGGAAGCGATCTCCGTGCGGGCCAGGGAGCAAGGGCCCGATCCAAGGGGGCCGTCGGCCCGGGGATCGACGACCGGGTCGTGACAGGATGGTGCTTCAGCGATGGGATCGGGTGGTCGAGACCTCGGGCGGGCGGAGGGTCGCAGGCATGGCGCAGCGGACGGGAGGGGACGGCCGCTCACGGCGAGCCAGGTGGTTCCTCGGCGTGACGTTCGTGGTCACCTGGGTGTCCTGGTGGCTCCTGGCCGCGCTCTCGAGGGGTGGTGTCCTCGGCCCCGGTGAACCGCTGGGGTTCGGTCTGCTGATGGTCGGCGGGACCGCCCCGACCGTGGTCGCCTACCTCGCTGTTCGGCGGACGCCCGAGGCCGGGACGCTCCGGGAGTTCACCCGCAGGGTGCTCCACCTCCGCGTGTCGCCCGTGCTGCTCGCGGTGGCCGTGTTCGGCGCAGCCGGGCTCGGCGTCGTGAGCCTGGGGCTCGGCGGAGCGCTCAGCGCAACGAACTGGGACGGCGATCCCGGTCGGGTCGCACTGCTGTTCCTGGGAGCGTTCCTGCCCTCCATCCTCTTCGGAGGGATCGAGGAGGTCGGCTGGCGGGGGGTCCTGCAACCCGCGGTGACCGATCGCTTCAACCTCGTGACCGCCAACCTCGTGATCGCGGCGGTATGGGCGGTGTGGCACCTGCCGCGGTTCTGGGTCGTGGGAGGCTCCCACCACGATGCGTCCTTCACGCTGTTCCTCGTCGCGGGTGTCGGCTACAGCGCCGTGATGACCTGGCTCTACGCGCGCACGCACAGCGTCGCGCTCTGTGTGCTGTTCCACGCCGGCATCAACGCGTCGGCCACGGCCGGGTTGGCCTACGTGGTCGACCAGACCCCGGGGTTCGCGGTGCAGGCGGTCGTCCTGTTCAGTGTCGGAACGGTCCTGCTCGCCGTCTCCCAACGTCGCCAGGGCTGCCGGACCGATGGCAGCGTGGAGCTGGCTGGCTGATCCGGGTCGCGGGGTCCGTCACTCGTCGCGACGGCGCAGGTGATCGATCAGGGCGTCATGGTGGGCGGCCAGCGCGTCGCTGAGCTTCGCATCGTCGCGGTCGCGGAGCGCGTCCAGGATCGTCCGGTGCAGGTCCATCTGCTGGTCGAACTCATCGATGAACCAGCGAGGTGGGCGGTCCTCGGCGATCCAGGCGTCGTAGACGATCGAGGTGACGGCGGCGTGGACGCTCTCGTAGAGCGTGACCAGGGAGGCGTTGCCGGATGCGTTCGCCAGGGCGGCATGGAAGTCGCTGTCGGCGTGGATCCAGGCGGACAACCGCCCGCTGCTCTGAGCCATCCGGTCCAGGGCCGCGTCCATGCGATCGAGGTCGTCCTGGGTCAGGCGCGTCAGGGCGTGCGTCGCCCCGGTCGTCTCCAGCCAGAACCGCAGCTCGGCGATCTCTTCGGGGTCTCCCTGGTGGGTCTGGACGAGCAGGCTGACCGAGCTGGCGACCATGGCAGCGGTGTTCCGGGTGATGTAGACCCCGGACCCGGGGCGGATCTCGACCAGGCCCATCAACGACAGGGTCCGAAGCGCCTGGCTGACGATCGCGCGGCTCGTGCCGAAGCGCTGCGCCAGCGTCCGCTCCGGCGGCAGGCGGTCACCGACCTCCAGCGACTCGTGGACGATCAGCTCCTGGATCCTCGCCACGACCTGATCCGCCCGCCGAGTCACGGGCAGGGGCGTGACGGCGTCGAGCGGATCGGTCGTCGGCGTGGTGTCTGCGGAGCGCTCGGCGCCAGGGTTGGTCATCGGTGGCTCCACGTCGCTCGGTGTTGACGGACCTCACGCACGCATCGTAGATTGGCTCAGCCACTGAGACAATCGGTCCGGCGGAGGGGAGCCCGGCACGTGGAAGAGGCCTCCAGCGAGGATCAGCTCGATCCTGCGCGCGAACTCGCGCACGCGATCCGCCTGCGGTCGGCGCGGATGGTGGCCCGGCACGGGTTCGGCTACCTCGGCCAGGCCCTGTCGTCCGCGGAGACCTTCGGGGTGCTCGCGGCGCACTGGTGGCGGCCCGGCCGGGATGACCTGGTGATCTCGCCCGGGCACTACATCATCTGCGCGTACGCCATCGGGGTGGAGCTGGGCCTCATGGACGAGGCGGCGCTCGAGACCTACGGCGAGGATGGCTCGACGCTGGAGGCGATCGGCACCGAGAGCTCGCCGGTGGTCGACCTGACCTGCGGGTCGCTCGGGCAGGGGTTGTCGGGCGCGGTCGGCTTCGCGCTGGCGGCCCGCCTGGACGGTGAACCGCGCCGCACGTACGCGTTCATCTCCGACGGCGAGCTCCAGGAGGGCCAGACCTGGGAGGCGGCCACCTTCGCCGGGCATCACCACCTCGACGGCTTGACCGTCCTGCTCGACGCGAACAACTCCCAGGTCGACGGACCGATCGACACGATCACCACGATCGAGCCGATCGCCGACCGGTGGCGGTCGTTCGGCTGGGACGCCTTCGACGTCGACGGCCACGACGTCGGTGCGCTCCACGGCGCCATCGATCAGGCGGTCGCGTCCGAGCGGCCCGCCGTGGTGATCGCCCGGACCTCGACGCTGCGCGGCATCGACGCGCTGCCGGTCGACGCGGACGGCCACTTCATCAAGCTGCCACCCGAGGTCGCCGATGCGGCCATCACCGAACTGGAGGGCCGCTGATGCGCACCGCGCCGTTCGAGGTCCGCCTCAAGCCCTACGGGACCGCGCTGGTCGACCTCGCCCGGGAGCGCGAGGACATCCTGTGCCTCAGCGGTGATCTGACGCGTCAGTGCGAGGTCGACCTCTTCCGGGAGGCGTTCCCGGATCGGTTCATCAACGGCGGCATGGCGGAAGCCAACCTGGTGGGGATGGCCGGCGGGCTCGCCCGCCGCGGCTACATGCCGTTCTTGCACACCTTCGGGGTGTTCGCGACGCGTCGCGCGTACGACCAGGTGGCCATGGCGGTGGCCTACCCCAACCTGCCCGTCCGGCTGGTGGGGTTCATGCCGGGGGTCTCGAGCCCGGGCGGGCCCAGCCACCAGGCGACCGACGACGTCGCGTTGATGCGCGCCCTGCCCAACATGACGGTGGTCGAGGTCGCCGACGCCACGGAGACCCGGCAGGTGGTGGCGGAGATCGCCGACCTACCCGGGCCGGTCTACCTGCGGCTCAAGCGCGGGGAGATCCCGGTCCTGTTCGACGACGACCACCGCGTCGACCTGCGGCAGGCCCAGGTACTGCGCCGCGCTGAGCGCCCCGGCGGGGTGGTGCTCGTCGCCAGCGGCATGATGGTGGCTGCGGCTGCTGCGGCCTGCGACGTGCTCGAGGACCACGGGGTTCCGACCACCCTGGTGAACGTCTCCGCCATCAAACCGTTGGACGCGGCGACGATCCTCGACGCGGTCGCGAGCGCGGACCTGGTGGTCACCGCGGAGAACCACAGCGTGGTCGGCGGGCTGGGATCCGCCGTCGCCGATGTGCTCGCACAGGCCGGCTCGACCCCGCCGCTTCGGATGATCGGGCTGCAGGACGTGTTCGCCAGCGGGGGAAAGGCCGCGACGCGGTTGTTCGAACGGTACGGCCTGTCCACGAGCGACCTGGTGTGGGCCGCATGGGCGGGGCTCGGCCTCGCCGCTCCCGCACCGAAGGTCGTGCCCCCACCGGTCACCGACGAGACCTACGCGCCCGTCTGACCCGTGGGAGCGGGCTCGCCCCAGAGGGACGTTGTCCGAGTTCGACCCGACGACCAAGGACCAAGCGATGGACACCATGCCCGAGCGCCCGACGATCGGCTGGATCGGTGCGGGACGGATGGGGTACGCCATGGTCGAGCGGCTGCTCGGCGCCGGCCACGACGTGGCGGTGTGGAACCGGACGCGAGCCAAGGCGGAACCGCTGTCGGACCAGGGTGCGATGGTCGTCGACCGCGTCACCGACCTCGCGGATCGCGATGTGGTGTTCAGCATCGTGTCCTCCTCCGACGACCTCCTCCACGTCCTGCAGGGCGAGGGCGGGCTGCTGACCGAACCGGGCAGGTCCCCGAAGGTGATCATCGACTCCTCGACGGTGTCCGAGGATGCCTCGGCGGCGGCACGCCGGTTGGCCCCCGACGCGGGGGCTGAGTACCTGGCGGCACCCGTCAGCGGCAACCCCAAGGTCATCGCCGCCGGCAAGCTGAACTTCGCCGTCTCCGGGGCGCGGTCGGTCTTCGACGCCGTCGAGGGTCTGCTGGAGGACATCGGCCAGGGCGCCTACTACGTCGGCGAGGGCGAGGTCGCCCGGCTCGTGAAGCTCTGCCACAACCTCTACCTCGGCTTGGTGACCCAGAGCCTGATCGAGGTGAGCATCCTCGCGGAGAAGGGTGGCGCCTCGCGGGCCGAGTTCCTGCGCTTCCTCAACGACTCCGCGATGGGGTCGACCTTCAGTCGCTACAAGACGCCGGCGCTGGTCAACCTCGACTTCCACCCGACGTTCACGATGGAGCTGCTGCGCAAGGACTTCGACCTGGGTCTCGGCATGGCCCGAGCGCTCGAGGTGCCCATGCCCATCACCTCGCACGTGCACCACATCATCCAGGCCGCCATCGGCCAGGGCATCGTGGACGAGGACTTCGCCGCCCTGATCAAGCTGCAGGCGGCGTCCTCGGGGCTTGACCTTCAGAGCGAGGACGTCGACATCGACGAAGGCCTCTGACCGGCCCCCCGACCCGACCGCCCACGATCCTTCGTACGAGGAGCCACCAGCATGTCGCTGCAGCCGTTCGTCCCGACCCCGCGGTTCGAGGAGTACCGGGAGACGTTCAAGGACTTCTTCAAGCTGGAGCGTCGCGAGGACGGCGTGCTGCTGGCGCAGGCGCACACCCAGGGTGGCCCGATCCAGCTGAGTGTGGAGAACCACCGCGCGCTCGGCCAGTTCCTCAAGAACGTCGGCGCCGACCCGGACAACGAGCTGCTGATCCTCACCGGCACCGGTGACGAGTTCATGATGGACTCGGACCCGGACGGCTTCGCCCTGGAGGACGAGGACATGGCCTACTGGGCGTACGAGTACGCCTTCAAGGACGGAAGGATCAACGTCAGCTCCCTGGTCAACGACCTGGAGATCCCGACGATCGGGTTGATGAACGGTCCCGGCTTCCACCCGGAGATCGTCCTGATGTGCGACCTCACCCTCGCGGCTGAGGGCGCCACGATCTTCGACCTCCATTACGACATCGGCTCGGTCCCCGCCGACGGCATCCACAACGCCTTCCAAGAGCTTCTCGGCACCAAGCGCGCCGCGTACGCGCTGTTGACGGGGGAAGCCATCACCGCGGACAAGGCGCTCGAGTACGGCCTGGTCAACGAGGTGGTGCCAGGCGACGAGCTCATCCCACGGGCCTACACGATCGCCGATCACATCATGAAGCAGCCGCGGACCACCCGACGCCTGAC
>SKNP01000075.1 GCA_007120485.1 Nitriliruptoraceae bacterium | reverse complement strand
GCACCCCAGCTGGCGTTGATCACGTCCGCGCCGTTGTCGATCGCGTAGCGGATGCCGGCGATCGCATCGGAGAGCCGACCACCGTCACCGTCGATGAACTTCACCGGCATGATCAGCGCGTCGGGTGCGACACCCGCGAACCCGTGCCGCGTGTCACGTGCCCCAGCGATCACCCCGGCGACGTGGGTGCCGTGGGCGTCGGCCTCGGCGCTATCGAACACCCGGTTGGTGTCGCGGGCGAAGTTCCACCCGTTGACGTCGTCGACGAAGCCGTTGCCGTCGGTGTCACGACCGTCGGCGACCTCCTTCGGGTTCTCCCAGATCCGGTCGACAAGCAGCGGGTGGGAGATGTCCACGCCGGTGTCGATGACGGCGACCACGACACCGTCACCGGTCGCCTTCGGCCAGGCCTGTGTCGCACCGACGTCGATGCCCGCACGCGCCGCACGCCCGTTGATCGACGAACCGTCGTTGGCCACGCCCCAGGAGTTCTCGGTGACGGTCTCCCAGGTGCCGTCGTCGCCATCACCCCCGTCGGTGCTCACGAACGCACCGTCGCCGCTGGCCGTGCTCGCGACGGCACCGTCGCCGCTGGCCGTGCTCGCGACGGCACCGTCGCCGCTGGCCCCGCTGCCGACGACACCCTCGTCCAACACCGATACCTCGGGCTGGTGCGGACGGATGATCTGGTCCGGTTCGACGCTGAGCACGTCCGCCCGACCGGCCAGGTCGCGGGCCGCCCGGTCGCGTTCGCTGGGCTGCTCGAACTCCAGCACCTGGACCGACGAGGTGGTGACGTGATCATCGGCGACCACCTCGGCGGTCGAGAACGTCGCCGCTTCCGCCGCGCCGTCGACGGGCGAGGTGTAGGTGACCAGCAGCCGGTCGGTGTCGGACCCACCGTCGCTGCCGTCCGTGCCTGGTGTCGGCTCGGCGGCGGCCGGCACGGCGAGGGACGCCAGCAGCGCGACGAGGGCGACGAGCGCGAAGGGCCGCCGTCGATCCGTCACGTTGGGACCTCCAGAAGGGCGTCACACCGTCCGCGTCCATGCGGCGGTCACCCCCTCCCATCGGCACCCCCAAGCACCCGCTGTAGCGGTCACGTCACGCTGCGCGTTCGCCGGCCACGGGCTCAAGGGCCCGTGCGTGCGCAGCCGACCCGCACCGATCCCGAGCCCGTCCGACGGCCCGCGCCGCGGGCCCTGCTCTACCGCTCGACGTCGTCCTCGAGGTGGTCGGTCACCGGCGGCTTGGTGACCCGCACCACCAGATCCGCCAACAACCCGATGGAGATCACCTGGAACGCGGCGAACAGGATCAGCAGCGTGTTGGTCGCCAGCCGCAGATCCTTGGTGCTGATGTCGTAGATCAGCTTGCCGACGCCGAACAGCAGCAGCGCGAGCCCGACCGGCATGAACACCCGCAGCGGCTCGTAGCCGAGGATCATCCGCACGACCTGCAACAGGTACTTGCGGGTGTCGCGGTACCAGTGGAACTTCGACTCACCCTCGCGGGCGCCGTAGGGGATGTCGATGTAGCCGACGTTGAGCCCGTCGGAGAGGAACGACATCGTCATCGTCGTCACGCACGAGAACCCGTTGGGCAACCGGTTGAGGTAGCGCACCGCGTGCTCGCGCCGGAACGCCCGGAAGCCCGAGTTGAGGTCGGGGATCTCCTCCTGCGCCAGGTACTGCGCCAGCCGCCGGATCGCCCACTTGGCCGGCACCCGCGCCGCCTTGTGGGTGCCCTGCTCGCTCATGCGGGCCCCGACGACCTGGTCGTAGCCCGCCAACGAGTCGACCAGGTGCGGGATCTGATCGTTGGGGTAGGTCATGTCGACGTCGGTCCACACCACCACGTTGCCGCGCGCCGCCCGGGTCCCGGTCCGCCGCGCGCCACCCGAGCCGAGGTTGCGCCGGTGCTCGAACACCCGCACCCGGTCGTCCTGCTCGGCGAGCTCCCGCAGCCGTTCGCGGGTCCCGTCCGTCGACCCATCGTCCACGCAGATGAGCTCGAAGCGGTAGGCGGACGCCTCCATCGCTTCGGTGATGCGCACCACCTCGGCGTCGAGGTGCCCGACCTCGTTGTAGGTGGGCAGCACGATGGACACGTCCGGGCGGCCGCCGTGGTGCTCGTGCGATGCGGAGGCGTCGTCGGCGGCCGGCGTCGCTCCACCCTCGCCGTCACCGTCGGTGTCACCGTCGTCGACCTCGAGGTCGGCGACCGCCGTCGACCCGTCGTGGACCACGTCGGGCCGGTCGGAGACCGGGGTGGTCGTGGGCGTGTCGGCGACCGGAGTGGTCGTTGAGGCCTCGGCGCGGGGCGGGGTTGGCACGGCAGCTCACCTGACCCGGAGATGGCCACGGCCGATGCCGTGGTAGTGCAGGCCCGCGTCGATCGCGGCTCGCGCGTCGAGGCAGTTGCGACCGTCGACGACGATCGGGTAGTCGAGCGCGGCCTTGAGGTCGCTCGGGTCGAGCCCGGCGATCTGCGGCCACTCCGTGGCGATGACCGCGGCGTGCGCACCGCGGGCCGCCTCCAACGGGTCGTCGATGCGCTCGACCTCGGGCAGCACCTCCGCCACCCCATCCAGCGCGACCGGGTCGTACATGCGCACCGTGGCGCCCTCGGCCAGCAGCGACTCGGCGAGGTAGAGCGCCGGCGCTTCGCGCAGATCGTCGGTGCCCGGCTTGAAGGCCGCACCGAGGATCGCGATGGTCTTGCCCTGCAGATGCCACAGCTCGTCGCGGAGGCGGTCGAGGACCACCTGGCGCTGGCCGACGTTGATGTCGCGGACCTCCTCGAGCAGGCCGAAGTCGTAACCGACCTGCCGGGCGAGGTGGGCGAACGCGTCCACGTCCTTGGGGAAGCACGAGCCGCCGTAGCCGAGCCCGGCGTTGAGGAACGCGTGCCCGATCCGCGCGTCGTGACCCATGCCCTTGGCGACCAGCTCCACGTCGGCGCCGACCCGATCACAGACGTTGGCGACCGCGTTGATGAACGACAGCCGCGTCGCCAGGAACGCGTTGGAGGCGTGCTTGATCAGCTCCGCGGTGGGTACATCGGTCTCCACCACCGGACAGCCGACGCGCTCGACCATCGGGGCGTAGACCTCGCGGAGCTTGTCGCGGGCGTAGTCGCTGGCGGTGCCGTAGACGATGCGGTCCGGCTCGGCGGTGTCCTTGACGGCGACGCCCTCGCGGAGGAACTCCGGGTTGGAGGCGACGTGCACGTGGACGTCGTCCGGGTCGGCGGCGGTCGCATCCGCGCGGCGGACCTCCAGCTCGTGGGCGATCACCTGGGTCAGGCGCACCCCGGTGTTGGCCGGCACCGTGGACTTCTCCACCAGCACCGTCTCGCGGGTCGCGTGCCGGGCGACCTCGCGTCCGACCCGCTCGACGAAGCGCAGGTCCGGACCGCCTCCCGGCAGCGGGGGCGTGCCGACGCAGACGAAGATCACCTCGCCGTGGTCGACGGCGACCGACAGGTCGTCGGTGAACGTCAACGAGCCGTCGGCGACCACCCGTTCGAGGAGCTCGGGTAGGCCCGGCTCGTGGAACGGCACGTCGCCGGCCAACAGGGTGTCGAGCTTGTCGCGGTCGTCATCGAGCCCGACCACGCGGTGGCCGAGGTCAGCGAACACCGCGGCGGTGACCAGGCCGACGTGGCCGACACCGACGATCGAGAGATCCACGAGCGCTCCGGAGGGACGATGACGGACGGATGGTGGTGGTGGTGGTGGTGGTGGTGGGGTGAGCCGGTGCCGGCCCATGCCGACGGCGGGTTCCCACCGGCCCGAGCCTACCGGTGCGACCTCCCCCGGCCGCCTGAAGCGTGTGCACCGGCGATCACCGACGCGCCGCGATCCCCACGCATCGGAGGGGCGCTGCCGACGGGCCGACGCGTGTCCGCCTGCCCCTCGGGGATGTGCGCATGAACCAACGAGGGGACATCACGGCCTCCCCGGACGTTGGGGGTAGGGGTGGGGGCATCGTGGGCACGGTCCATACCAGCCCTGAAGTGATCGGTGAAAGCTGCCGATGTTCTGGATGGTGCCCGATACGCCTGATGCGCCTGATGCGCCTGTTGTTACGCTGAGTCATGCGGAAGGTCGGATGTTGCACACCTCGCCCGTACGCCGCGCCGGGATGGTCGCGATCGCGGTCGGCCTGCTCGCGGGGGGTCCGTCCGCGGCCGCCCTCGCGATCGAGCCGGCACCGGAGGACCTGCCGCAGGACCCCCGGGTCGACGTCACCGAGCAGGTGGTCGACCTGACCTTCCCGGTCGCCGATCCGGACGACCAGGTCAGCTTCATCGACGACTTCCTCTACCTGCGCGGCGGCGGTTCCCGCCTCCACGCGGCGACCGACGTGATGGCGCCCAAGCACCGGCCGATCCACGCGGCGGTCGGCGGGGTGGTCAGCTTCGCGCCGTACCCCGAGCCGTCGTACGGCTGGATGATCTCCATCCGCGGCGACGACGGGAACAAGTACTCCTACATCCACCTCAACAACGACACGCCCGAACGCGACGCCAACGGCAACTGGCTGGACGACGACGCCGGTGGCGTCGAGCACGCCTACGCCCCCAAGATCGCTGACGCGGTCCGAGCGAAGGGCGGCAGCCTCCACCGCAGTGACGGCATCCGCGTGGAGCGAGGCGAGTTGATCGGCTGGAACGGCGACTCGGGCAACGCCAAGGGCGTCGCGCCTCACCTCCACCTCGAGATCGAGAAGCAGGACGAGGACGGCCCCTACCGGATCAACCCGTACCACTCGCTCAAGGCGGCCCTCGATCGGGGCGACGTCCCCGGTGACACGCCCGTGGAGTTCGACGGCCGCTTCCGCGACGTCGACCCCGACGGCACGCACGGCGCGGCCATCGACCGACTCGCCGACGATGGGGTGCTCACCGGCTGCGACGACGACCGCTACTGCCCCCGCGATGCGGTGACGCGCGGTGACCTGGCCGGGTACGTGGCCTCGGTCCGCGGGTTGTCGACCACCGCGACCGCCGAGCCGCGGTTCGCCGACGTCGACAGCGATGATCCGAACGCCGGCGCGATCGCCGCGGTCGACGCGGACGGCATCCTCACCGGCTACGAGGACGACACGTTCGGACCGGACCGTCCGCTGACGCGGGCGCAGCTCGCCTCGGTCCTGGTTCGGGCCTTCGAGGTACCCGACGCATCACGGTCCGCCGGCTTCTCGGACGTCCCGGACGGCGGGGTGCACAGCGACGCGATCGACGCCACCGCCGAGGCCGGCCTGACCCGCGGCTGCGAGGACGGTTCGCGGTACTGCGGCGCGCGCGACGTCACCCGCGAGCAGATCGCGAGCTTCCTCGATCGCGGCCGGGAGTTCGGCAACCGGTAGGCGCCGGCCCAGGGCCGGCCGCGGCCCGGGCCGGCGAACCGTGGAGCAACACCGGCACCACGACCCCGCCACGCTCCACACGCCCAGCGGGCCGCACGCCAGAGAGGTCGAGCGTCG
>SKNP01000327.1 GCA_007120485.1 Nitriliruptoraceae bacterium | reverse complement strand
CGAGGGCACGGCGACGCATCAGCCGGGGCCGAGCAGGGACCGGGGCCCGCGTGCAGCTCACTGAACGCCGGCCATCGGACCGCGCCGGGGCTCACCACCGGTGAGGAGACCCGCGACGGCTCACAGCGCGGCCGCGCGGGTGAGCTGGACCGCGGCCGCGATGACGATGGCCACGAGCAGCACGAGCAGCACGATGGACGTCCAGTTGCGCACGGCACCTCGACTCGTCGTGGACGGGCAGCGGAAGGGTCGACCGATCCGCAGGGTAGGTCCCGTGGCGAGTCGTCAGCGACCGCCGTCGGGGGGCACGGTCGGCTGGTCAGCGACCGCCGTCGGGGGGCACGGTCGGCTGGTCAGCGTCGTCCTCATCGATCCCGGGTGCCACCTCGACGACGTCGGGCCGGCCGAGTACCTCCTCGGCGGGGAGGCCCGCGAGCAGATCGAGGCACTTGCGTCGTTCCTGCCGGAGGTAGCCGACCAGCGCGGCGCGATCGTCGAGGTAGCGGCGGCAGTCCAGCTCGAGCGTGATCGACGCCGGGTCGGTCGCCAGCGAGGACGGCCCGCCCGGCAGCAGCCCGGCGGCTTCCGAAGTGGCGACCGCCCGCAGGAAGGCGGCGAGGGGCAGCAGGCCGTGGCCGAGCGGCGCGTGGCTGTCACGCCCGCCCCCGCGGTAGTCGGAGACGTGCAGGTGGGTGGCCTGCGCCCGGAGCCGCTCGTAGGCATCGACGATGTCCACACCGGCGACGCCGAAGTGGCTGGTGTCGAGGACGACGTTGCGGAACGGTGCGAGGTGGTCCGGGTCGGTATAGCGGTGGAAGCGCACCGGTCGGCCGCCGACGGTCACCGGGTAGAGGTTCTCCACTCCGGTCCGGGTGCCGAGCGCCGCAGCTTCCTCGTCGGCGGCGTCAACCAGCCACCGGTGGAACCCGCGCTGCCACCGGTACGGCGGGTGGACGATCATCAGGTCGGCACCGATCCCCCCAGCGAGTTCCAGCGAGTGCCGGGCCTTGTCCACCGGGTCGGTGCCGAACACCCGTCGGGTCAACAGCAGGAACGGTCCGTGGACGACCGGGACCGGGATGCCCTCGCGCTCGGCGGTCGCCACGATGCGGTCGACGTCCTGGGTCGCGGGATCCTGGGTGACCATGAGTTCGACACCGTCGTACCCGGCCTCGGCGAGGACGCCGAAGATCCAGTCGAGTGGTCGGGCGAACAAGGGCCCGGAGGAGGCGAGCACACGCATGGGGGCACACTACCTCGGTCCGTGTCTCCAACCGTGTCGCGCACCGACCGTCCGCAGGCTGGCCGGCGGCTCGGCGGTCGCGGCGACCTCGCGGTCGCGAGCTAGGCGTCGAACAGGGCGCCCAGGACCTCGTCGAGCGGGAGCGCCAGGTCCGCTGCCGCTTCCTTGGCCATCGTCAGGGTGAATCGGTCGATGGCGATCGGCTCGTCGACCGGCTCGTCGACCGGTTCGGGCGCGGGCTCCTCGGCAGGTGCCTCGGCGGGCTCGTCCGTCGGCTCCGAGGCCGGTTCGGCGTCCGCCTCCGGCGCGGGGTCCGCGGCCGGCTCGGACGCGGCCGTCGCGGTGCCCGCCGGGTCGCGGAACACCTCGGTGACCCAGAGTTGGCCGTCGCGGACGATGACCCCGACCCCGACCTCGGTCCATTCCGCGTCGATCACGTTGCGGCGGTGGCTGGCGGAGGCCATGAACGCGTCGTGGATCCGGTCGACCGCGGGCCCGCGACCGACGTTCTCGCCGACCTTGCGCCAGCCACTGACGTCGGCGGCCAGCGAGGGGTTGTGGTGCAGGTGGTCGGCGTCGGCCATCGTGGTGCTCTGGCGACGACCGAGCTCGGTGAGGTCGCCGGCGGGGGTGAGTGCGTCCAGCCCGGCCGCCGCGCGCTCGGCGTTGATCGCGTCGACGAACGCCTGCTCGAGCCCGGGGTCGGCTGCGGCGTGGGGCGCCATGGGGGAGACCAGGGCGGCGACCATCGCCAGCACCAGGAGCAGCCACCGGGTGATCCGTCGCGCGGGCAGCGCGACGGCGGTCGCGGGCCCGTCGACCGGGATCTGGGCTCGCTTCGGGAGCATCGCGTCCGTCCCTTCCTTGGGACGACGGAGCTCCGCGTCGAGCGTTGCGGAGGGAGTCCCTTCGGTAGCTCGGCTGCCATGGCCGTCGTGGACGGCGGTAGGCCCGTGGCTTTGCGGATCGCTCTTTCGAGCGAGGTGCCGTTCTCGGGGAGCCCCGTCGGTACGAGGTGGTCCTCTCCGGTATCGGCCGCGATCCACCGTCGCTTGAGCCCTCGTTGGCAGGTCGGCGGCGCTCCTCGCACGGTGGATGGTCGACCGCGGACCGTCGACCCGCCGAGGACGCGGCATCGTCGCTGCGGGCGCCACCGCGACTAGCGTGGGAGCGCCGGTCGACGCAACCGACGCCGGCGCGCACCGGCCCCGACCTTGGAGCAGCCCGTATGCCCGGAGCCGATGCGCCGACGCCGGAGCTGGTCGCGGCGATCCGTGCGCGGGCTCGGTTGACCCAGGAGGAGCTCGCACGCCGGCTGGGCGTCTCGTTCAGCACGGTCAACGCCTGGGAGACCGGTCGCAGCAGTCCACAGCCGCGGCACCGCCGCCGGCTCGAGGAACTCGTCGCGGAACTCGACGGTGATCCCACTGGGCTGCGGATCCTGGTCGTCGATGACGACGCAACCGAGCTGGCGCTCCTCACCGAACTGGTCCGTGATGCGGGCGAGGTGCTCGGGGTGCCGTTGACGGTCACGGCCGAGTCCGACGGCATGCGGGCCCTGATCACGCTCGGTCGCCTGCAACCGGACATCGCGTTCGTGGACGTGATCATGCCCGGCCTGGACGGGGTGGAGCTCGCCGACCGCGTCGCGGACCTCGACGGGTTCTCACCCGAGCAGCTCGTGCTCGTCACGGCTGGGCGGGATCCGGGTATCGCGGACGCGGCATCGCGGCGGTCCCTGACCCTGCTGGCCAAGCCGCTGACGATCGGCGGTGTCGGATCGGTGCTTCGACAGGCGACCAGCCGCCGCCGGCGTGACTGAGCGCTGGCGATGACGTCCGCCAGCGACGAGCTCGTCCGGTTCGACGAGCCCGAGGGTGCGGCCTCGATCCCCGGGCTCGACCACCTGCACGCCGGCGCCACGGACCATCTCCGGGCGGTCGCCGTCGCGGCCGCGCACGCGGGGAGGGCGGGTCCGGTCGCCGCGCACCTCGACACGGCGGGTCGTCCGCGCCAGCTCGAGTTCGAACCGACGGGGCCAGGCGGGGGACGGATCCTGGCGCGCACCGGCGTGTGTCGCGATCCCCTGCCCGCTCTGCTCCTTCGAGGGACCGCCGGGCTCGTCCCCCACGCGCTGCGGTCACCGCTGGTCCGGATCGACGGGGCCGTGACGTTGGCGCGGCGGGCGAGCCGCCGAGGTGACACGGCCGCGGCTGACGGCGAGCTCGCGCGGCTCAGCGAGGTCGTCCGGGCCGCGCTCGAGCGAGCGGACGCGCACGCGGAAGCCGTGCAGCGTCTGGTGGACCGAACGCCCTCGCCGGTGCGTCCGTCTGCCGCGGACGGGGACCCGGCGGACCACGTGCGTTCCGCGCTCGACCGCAGGGTTGGCCCGAAGAGCCAGCTGGACGCCGGGCCGGGCTCGGTTGATGCGCCCGGTGCCGACGGGCCGGCGGTGCTGGCGACCGTCGTGCTGCCGTCGCCTCACCCGGTGCCCCCGCCAACGCTGGACCGCCTGCTGACACACCTCACGGAGACCTGGGGTGTGCGGCGGCTGCGGATGGTCACCCCGGGACACGCCGAGGTGAGGTCCGTCCCGGACCAGGGCAGCGGCCCCCCGGCGGTCGACGCGGCCCGGTGGTGGGATGGCCGCCCGGACCCGGACCTGCCGCTCGCCCTGGGACGTCGCTGGGTCGGCGGCGACGGCAGCGACGTCGTGGAAGCGTTGGTCGACGCTGCCGCGCTGGTCGATGGCGGCGTCAGCGTGCACCTCGTTGCCCCGGTGGACGCGCCGGGGTGGGAGCTCGCCTCGTGCCCCCGGCCGTGGGTGGTGCACCTGCCGGCCGTGATCGCGGGGTGGCAGCAGCCGCTGGACGCGGGGGTGGAGGTCGTGTCGTTGGGCCGCTCGGAGGTCTGACGGCCCGCACCCGGCCCCCGACGGCCCGTCCGGCCCGTCCGGCCCCGTGGCCGCAGCCGCCCACGCCGGCCACCCGGTCGGTCGTCAGGACCTACCCTGACGGTCCGCACCGCACCACAGGAGCTGGACCCGTGACGATGGGGTTGGGGTGTGTCGCCGATCCGGCGGTGGCGGGTGGCGGGTGGCGCATCCGATGAGCGAGGACATCCACCGCGAGGTGCTGCTCGAGCTCGCGCTCTCGCTCGGCGGCGACCCCCGCTTGTCGGAGCTCCTGGCGCGGACCCTGCCGCTGGTGCTGCGCCGGACCGACAGCGTGTACGTCGGGCTCGTGCGCCTGGACGCCCGGGGCCCACGGACCGAACTGGTCGTGCCACGGGTGCTGGCCGAGCGCGAGGAGTGGGACCTCATCGTCGCCGCGGCGGTCGAGCGACGGCCCGTCGAGGACGGCACCACCAGCTTCGGGTCGCATACCGATGCGGGCGGCGAGCACATCCACCTGTTCGACCTGCCAGGGGTCGGCGTGCTGGTCGTCGGGCGGGCGGAGCCCTTCGATCCCCGGTTCGTGGTCGAGTTCCGCCGCTTCGTGGACGTCCTCACCCGCGCGTGCGTCGCGGGCATCGAGCACGAGCGGCGTCGCGAGGTCGAGACCGAGCTGATCGAGGTGCAGGACCGACAGCGGGCCCTCCTGGACAACCTGCCGTTCGCGGCGTGGATGACCGACGCCAACGGTCGCCTGACCTTGTCGAACGGCCCGTTCGCCGCCGCGGCGGGCACGTCGTCCGCGTCGACGTTGGACCGCACGGTCGATGCCGTCCTTCCCCGCCACCTCGGTGGCGCGGCGGCCGAGGTCACCAACACCGCGTTGGAACGCGCGGCCGCGGTCACCCGGGAGCATGACCATCCCGCCGACCAGGCGGTCGACGTCGCGGTCGACGACCCGGAGTTGGAGCAGGTCGAGGTCCGCACGATCGAGCATCACGCCGGCCCGATCCGATCCCGCTCAGGGCGGGTGCTGGGGGTGACCGGCTACCTGCGTGATGTGACGGCACGCGTGGTCGCCGAACGTCGACTCGAGGAGCAGGCGGTCTTCCAGCGGCTGTTGATGGACCTCGCCGTCGGCTTCGTCAACGTCCCGCTCGCGCAGCTGGACGACGCGATCGAGCGGGCGTTGGCCACGACCGGGGCCTTCACCGCGGTGGATCGTGCCTACCTGTTCCGCTACGACCTCGAGCGAGGGACGACCTCCAACACCCACGAGTGGTGCGCGCCCGGGGTCGCACCGATGCTCAACGAGCTCCAGGAGTTGCCGCTCGACTCCATCCCCGAGTGGCTCGATCGGCACCTACGTGGCGAGG
>SKNP01000125.1 GCA_007120485.1 Nitriliruptoraceae bacterium | reverse complement strand
GGCTCGTCCATCACCAACAGCTCCGACCGGGTCATCAGCGCCGCGATGACGGCGATCTTCTGCCGGTTGCCCTTGGAGTAGGACCGGCCCTTCTTGGACGGGTCGAAGTTGAAGCGCTCGACGAGTTCGTCGCGGTACGCGGTGTCGTAACCGCCGGAGACCGCACCCAACAGGTCCAGGATCTGCCCACCGGAGAGCTGTGGCCACACCGCGAACTCGCCCGGGATGTACGCCAGGCGACGGTGGGCTTCCACCGGGTCCGACCAGGCATCGATCCCGAAGATCTCCGCGCGTCCGGAGGTGGGGCGGATCAGCCCGAGCAGGGCCCGCAGCGTCGTGGTCTTGCCCGCACCGTTGGGACCGAGCAGCCCGACGATCTCACCCGAGCCGACCTCCAACGTGAGACGATCGAGCGCGACCACATCACCGAAGTGCTTGCTGGTCTCCTCGAAGCGCACGACCGGGACATCAGCAGCCATGGCAACTCCCGTCAGCGGCCGGCTACCTCGACGCAGCCGGCAGGAACTGGCACCCACGCCGCGGTCGGCAAGGACCACGGTCCGGCAGGACGTGCACTCCACGCTACGCCAGCGCGACATCGCGGGGCAGAGCCGAAGGTCCCCGACGACGGGGACGGCGCAGCCCGACGACGGGAAGGACGCAGCCCGGCGACGGGAAGGGCGCGTTCACTCAAGTCCCTGCGAAGGCGCGGTCAGGCCGGTCACCGGGGCCGATGCCAGCGGTCCAGCCACGGCGCTAGCGCCTCACGCACGGTCGGTTCGCCCGCGTCCTGCAGGTGGTAGGTGGCCCGACGCACCGGATGACCGACCGGAAGGACCCGCGAGAGGTCGATGGGGGTACCCACCACCACGACGTCGCAGTCGGCCGCCTGGATCGTCTGCGCCAGTTCACGCACCTGCTGCTCGCCGTAGCCCATCGCGGGAAGCACGGGCCCGATGTCGGGGTAGGCCGCGTAGGTGTCAGCGATGCTGCCGACCGCGTACGGCCGTGGATCGACGAACGTGGTCGCCCCAGCATCGCGTGCAGCGACCGTGCCGGCGCCGTACGGCATCCCACCGTGGGTGATGGTCGGACCGTCCTCGATCACCAGGACCCGAGCGTCGGCGAGCGACGGTCCCTCGTCCAGGGTCACGGGCGAGGCCGTCCGAACCACCGTGGCGGCCGGGTTGAGTCCCGCGATGCTCGCGGCCAGGTCGCTGACGTCCGACGGGTCGGCGACGTCGACCTTGTTGATCACCGCGATGTCCGCCATGCGCAGGTTGGTCTCCCCCGGGTGGTACCGGCGCTCGTGCCCCGCCCGGAGCGGGTCGGTGACGGTGATCAGCACGTCCGGACGGATGAAGGAGACGTCGTTGTTGCCACCGTCCCACAGGATGACATCGGCTTCCTCTTCGGCTGCGGCCAGGATCCGTGCGTAGTCGACACCGGCGTAGACCACGATGCCCATCTCGACCGGTGTCTCGTACTCCTCGCGTTCCTCGATCGTCGGGTCGGAGGCGTCGATGTCGGCGAGGCTCGCGAACCGCTGCACCTGCATCCGTTCGAGGTCCCCGTAGGGCATGGGGTGGCGGATCAGCACCGGTGTCAGCCCGGCATCCAGCAGCGTGGCGGCCACGTGACGGCTGGTCTGGCTCTTCCCGCAGCCGGTCCGCACCGCACAGACCGCGACGACCGGCTTGCTGCTGCGCAGCATCGAGGCGTTCGGTCCGACCAGCCGGAAGTCCGCACCGGTCGCCATGACCCTGGACGCCACGTGCATGACGTCCTCGTGCGAGAGGTCGGAGTAGGCCAGGATGACCTCGGTGACGTCGTGCTCGCGGACCAGGTGTTCCAGTTCGGCTTCCGGACGGATCGGCACCCCCGTCGGGTACCGCTCCCCCGCCAGCGATGCGGGGTAGGTCCGTCCCTCGATCCCGGGGATCTGCGCCGCGGTGAACGCGACCACCTCGGTGTCCGGATCGTCACGGAACACGGTGTTGAACACGTGGAAGTCGCGGCCGGCCGCGCCCATGATCACGATGCGTCGTCCCACGATCACCTCCGATGCCCGCGAGCGCCCCGACCGCCGGTGTCCACCAGCGACCCCGCACGGCGAGTCTCGCGCGGCCCGGTCGACGGACCCAGAGCCGTCCGCCCCCACGGCCCAGGGTCCAACGCCGGCCGCTGGGCGGCGACCGACCCGCCACGCTGCTCGCCGGCAGCGGCGTCACCGTTCGGTGAGCCACTCCCGCCGCTCCAGCACGATCTGGGGCACCCCGTCGCGTTCGTCGACCTCGCCGCGGACGCACACCTCGGCTCCATCGAACGCGTCCTCCGGCGGCGGATCGAACGCGTCGCGGACGTCCTCGTAGATCACCACGTCGAAGCGCTCCGGGTCCGGATGGACGCCGCCGACGTTCACGAAGGTCGGGGCGCCCCCCACGTCCGGTTCGTGGTTGGCCGCCGCGACCGGGCCGACGATCGCCGCCTCCTGGCCGACCACCTCGGCGGCGTCGTCCCACGCGATCGCGTCATCGCAGCCAGGTGGTCCCGAGCCCCCGCCGTCGGGGAGGCCACCGAGCAGCCGCGACGCGCCGAACCCGATCACCAGCAGCACGCCGAGCACGACCCCGACGACGTTGCGCACGCGCCGTTCGTTCACGTCTCGGCCCTCCGGTTCGCTGCGCCGTCACGGTACGCCAACGCGGCCACCGTCCCGCGTGGAGCGACGACCGAACCACCACGACCGTGGGACCTGGCAGGCTCTGCATCACGGCAACCGGAGTCCATGCGTGACCGACGACGATCGACGGCGCTGGAACGCCCGCCACGCGGACCGCGACCCGACCGCTGAGCCGGCGCGGTTCCTCGTCGACCGAGCGGACCTCCTGCCGACCCACGGCCGCGCGGTCGACGTCGCCGGTGGAACGGGCCGCAACGCCCGCTGGTTGGCGTCGCGAGGGCTGTCGGTGACGCTGGTCGACGTCGCCGACGAGGCCTGCCGGATCGCGAGGCAGCGGGCCCGCGACGACGGGCTCGATCTGGAGGTGATCCGCGCCGACCTGACCAGCGAGCCGCTCCTGCCGGGCCCCTGGGACGTGGTCCTGATCCACCACTTCCTGGCCGTCGAAGTGGTCCGCGCGGCACCTGACCTGTTGGCGCCGGGTGGCGTGCTGCTGTGGTGCCAGCCGACGGTGCGGAACCTGGAGCGCCACGCCCGACCCTCACGACGATGGCTGCTGGCTGAGGGCGAAGCCAGCGCACTGGTCGACCCGATCGAGGGCATCGAGGTGGTGGAACTCACCGAGGGGTGGACCCAGGATGGCCGCCACGAAGCACACCTGGTGGTTCGCGCACCCGCCTCCGGACCCTGACTCCGCGGCGTCCGTGCCGCCGCGGCGAGCGGATCAGCGCTCGCTGGCCGACGGGTCCGTTCTGGCCGCAGGGTCGGCGCCGGCCGTAGCGTCGGCGCTGGCCGTAGCGTCGGCGCTGGCCGTGGCGTCGGCGCCGGCCGTAGCGTCGGCGCTGGCACGGAAGGACCGCTGCGCCTTCGCGGCGTACAAGGCCCGGTCGGCGGCCTGGACCAGTCCGGTGAGCGTCTGAGCGCCGTCCCACGTCGCCGCCCCGGTCGAGCAACTGGTCCCTTCCGGCATGACCTCGCGCAGGCGCCGGGCGACGTCACGTGCCGCGGCATCGTCCGCGCCGGGGAGGATCACGGCGAACTCATCCCCCCCGAGGCGAGCCAGGACGTCACGCCCCCGGAGTTGTTCGCCCCAGGCACGACTCGCGGCGAGCAGGACCGCGTCGCCCGCGGCGTGCCCCTGGGTGTCGTTGATCTGCTTGAACCGGTCGAGGTCGAGCATCACCAGGCTCAGCGGCTCGTCGGTCCGCGTGACCGTCGCGCGGGCATGTTCGAGGGCGGCCTCGAAGGCCAAGCGGTTGGCAAGCCCCGTCAACGGATCGGTCGCCGCTTGCTGCTGCACCTTCTGGACGAGCCAACTGGTCACGGCGAACAGCGTGCCGCTGGTCAGCACGTAGGTCGCGAGCAACAGTGGTGCCGGCACCTCGGGGAACGTCAGCTCCGCGGCGATCCATGCTGTGACCGCTCCCCAACTCAACACCAGGACGGCGTGCCATCGCCGCAGGACCAGGGCGGTGTGCACCGCGACGAAGGTGTACAGCACCCCCGCGATCGCGGACGCCCAGCCACCGCCGCCGGCAACGGTCGCGGCCGCGATCAGTGGCGGGCCGGCGAAGCTGGTGACGACCGTCGCCGCGTAGACGAACCAACGGCGGAGCAGCAGCGAGGCCAGCCCGACCACCACGCCCGTCGAACCGAGCGCCACCAGCCAGCCGAGCTCGCCACGCGGGTCGACGACGGTGAGCAGGATCAGACCTCCACCAGCGAGGTAGAACGCGCCGGCGAGCAGTCCGCGTTCGGCTGGACCGGTCAGCGCGGAACGGGTGATGCCCGTGACGTTCCGATCCGACGTACCGCCGACGGCGAGGTCCACCGCTACCTCCCAGCCCAGCACCGTCGCCGCGATGCCGCGACCTCTCCAAGCTATCGACCGGTACGGATCATCCCTGAACGGTCGACCGGGGTCGCCCTCGGGGCTGGGCTGGGCCATGCCGGCCACCAGCGCCGACGATGCTCAGACCGGCGGCTTCGAGCGCACCCCGGCGGTAGCGTTGCCGGTCCACCGCGGGGACGAGCACGGATGCGCTTCAGGGAGATCGACGGGATGACGCGAGACGCCGCTTTCGAACGCCGCATCGGCGAACGCATGGCCGTACCCGCCCAGCACGTCGCAGAGTCCCAGCAGGCGGCGCCCGACCGAACGGATGGGACCCGGCCGAACGGTTGGGTGGCCGAGCCAGAACTCAGCGATGACGCCGTCCGAGCGGGCACCGGACGCGGGTGGGACGAGTGGCGGGAACTGCTCGACGCCTGGTCGAGCAACGACGCCGACCACACCGCGATCGCGACCTACGTCCGCGAGCACCACCGGGTCGACGGCTGGTGGGCGCAGACCGTCACGGTCGGCTACGAACGCATCACGGGCCGCCGCCTGCCCTACCAGCAGCCGGATGGGACGTTCACGATCAACCGCTCCCGGACCCTGCACACCGATCCGGAGGCGTTGCGGAGCATGCTGCTCGACCCGGGCGGCCGAACGCAGCTCTTCCCCGGGATGGACACCGAGCTGCGTTCCCGCTCGACGTCCAAGAACGTCCGCGTCACCGTCGGTCCGGGCATGGCGGAGATCTCCCTCGCCCCGCGCGACGACGGCCGCGTCAAGGTCACCGTCCAGCACCACCGCCTGCCCACCCACGACCAGGTGGAACCGTGGCGGGCCTTCTGGGCGGCCTGGCTCGAAGCGGTCGACGGCGCGTGACGGCCGCGAGGCCCACGGCCGTGGGCCTACTGGGCTGCCTGGCTCGACGCGGTCGACGGTGCGTGACGAGCGCGAGGCCCACGACCGTCACGGCCGCGAAGCCCTCGAAGATGCCGGTCGCGACATCC